>NZ_CP049783.1:900000-990000 GCF_015710975.1 Paenibacillus polymyxa
CATTTTCGGATTTTCTGCTTCACCCGCTGTAATGCCTACCATCTCAATCCCCTGGTAAGCCGCCGTTACAATACATAGTGCAAATAGGAACCCTTTTAACCCTCCTGCAAAAAAACCACCATGGCTGACTAGATTGGATAGACCTATCGGTTGTCCGCCGTTACCGAGGCCAAAGAAGATCATCCCCGTACCAACTACTAGCATGAAGATAATAGCGATAATCTTAATCATCGCAAACCAAAACTCAAATTCTCCATAGAATTTCACAGCCGCTAAATTGGCCAGCGCAATAATAATTACACCTGCCAAAGCCGGCAACCATTGCGGGATATCCGGGAACCAGTAGCCCACATATACCCCAATCGCAGTGACCTCCGCCATTCCTACAGTAACCCATAAGAACCAATAGCTCCAAGCGGTCAAGAAACCGGCCAAAGGGCTGATGTATTTATGAGCAAAGGTAGCAAATGAGCCCGTCACCGGTTCAAGAATCAGCATTTCCCCCATGATCCGCATGACAAAAAACATAATAATCCCAGCTAAGAGATAAGCCAACAGCACCGAAGGACCTGCCCATTTTATCGTACTTGCCGATCCCATAAACAAGCCAACGCCAATCGTGCCTCCAAGCGCAATCAACTCAACGTGTCGTGGCTTCAGCCCTCTCGTTAATTGTTTCGATTCCAAAAGAACGCTCCCCTTCGTATATGTTCGTCATCAAATGCTAATGATCCGGAAAACTGCCCCCAAACATTATTAATTTTCAGACTGACGTGGTTGATCGAACGACTACACAGTAGCTCCACGATTCATAAATATACAAAGTCAACCACGTCCTATTTGCCGTCCAAACCTTACTGTTTCTAAGACCGAGTCCGTAGCATTAGATGCATTGTATGACAAAAAACGTCTAAATACAACTGCTAATTAGCAGACATTTTTAGACATGAAATGGAAAGGAAGGAGATTCATTTTACTGAACATTGGTCAATTCAATGTAATGCATTAGAGCGTTGAAGATACTTGTTTTTTCAATGATAAATATCACGATATTAAGCTTGTTTAAAGCCTATATCCATACAGTGTAAAACATAAGCTCCGAATGAAAGAGCAACATTTCAAACATACCCTTGTGATATAACTATGCATGAATTCCAAACAAGGAGATGAAGACATGAGTAAGTTAAAAGGTCAAATCGCTTTAGTAACTGGTGCAAGTCGAGGAATCGGTCGTGGCATTGCATTACGTCTGGCTCGGGAGGGGGCCATTGTCGCAGTACACTACGGAAAAAGGCATAGAGAAGCAGATGAGGTGGTTCATCAAATTGAGCAACTTGGAGGGGCTGCATTTACGATTGGTGCTGACTTCAGTGCCCTGAACGGCATTCATGATTTATATGCGAAATTGGATGAAGCGCTTCGGGAATGTACAGGCGATAATCGGTTTGATATTCTCGTCAATAACGCTGGAATAGGTCAAATTGTCCCTCTGGAAGAGACAACAGAAGAATCTTTTGACGAAGTCATGAACATGAATGTCAAAGCACCTCTTTTTGTTACCCAGCAAGCTTTGCCGCGTCTAAAAGATGGAGGCCGCATTATCAATCTCTCATCGTTTGTTACACGCGTGGCCTCCCCTAGTGTTTTCGCATATAGCATGTCAAAGGGGGCCATCGACACACTAACGCACGTTTTGGCTCATCAACTTGGGAGCCGCCATATTACCGTCAACGCCATCCAACCAGGCATTATCAATACAAAGATGAATAGCGGAACCTTACAAGATCCTGACGGGCAGAAATTTGCCGCTGGCCTTTCGACCTTTAAACGTTGGGGAGAGCCTGAAGATGTTGCAGATATAGCTGCCTTTCTTGCCTCAACGGATAGCCGCTGGATAACGGGTCAATTGATTGATGCAAGTGGTGGATCTCATCTGTAAATGAACAGATTCAAAATAAAAACAAAATGCGTTGGTGAGAGAGAGTCGTTCTTCTCCACCAACGCATGAAATACGTTATCAGCCAATTGTTCAACATGACTACTACAGATCAGGTACCGCAAAATGTTCGGTAAGGACAAGTGGATTCCTCAGGCAATGTAGAGTAAATTTCCTGTTCGGTAGAATAAGCATAAGGGTTCGAAAGAACTTCAAGAAGCTGCTCCATCACTCGGTAATCTTCTCGTTCCACCGCAGCCTCCAGTGCTTCTTCTACCCGATGGTTGCGCGGGATAATTGCGGGATTGCTGTTGCGCATCAGCTGATGTGAGGAGGCTTCGGATTCCTGCTGTCTGTCCAGCCTCGCCTGCCACTGCTCGTGCCACGGGGTAAAATCCGCCGTGCTGAACAAAACCGTATCCTCCAGCTTGTTTAAAGTGAGGGCACGGAAGGTATTGGTGTAGTCCGCGCGATGCTTCTGCATGATTTTAAGAAGATCCTCAATAAGGGACTCATCCTGCGACTCTTCGTTAAAGATCCCCAATTTGGCCCGCATTCCCGCAAGCCAATGATGGCGAAACATGTTTGCAAAATCTGAAATTGCATCCTCGGCCATTTTGACAGCCTGCTCTCTGTTGTCATGCAGCAGTGGCAAGAGGGTCTCCGCCAATCTCGCGAGATTCCACGCAGCGATATGCGGCTGATTGACATAAGCATAGCGGCCCTGCATGTCGATGGAACTGAACACCGTCTCAGGATTATAGGTATCCATAAAGGCGCAAGGACCATAATCAATGGTTTCTCCGCTAAGGGTCATATTGTCGGTATTCATCACTCCGTGAATAAAACCCACCAGCTGCCATTGAGCGATCAGCTTCGCCTGACGCTTAATCACTTCCTGAAGCAGTGAAAGGTAACGGTTTTCGTCATTGGCAACTTCCGGATAGTGTCGTTCCAATGTGTAATCAGCCAGAGTCTGCAGATCTTGGGACGTGCCCCATGCTGAGACATATTGAAAGGTGCCGACGCGAAGATGACTGGCAGCCACACGAGTCAGAATGGCACCGGGCTGCTCTGTTTCCCGGACGATCGCCTCACCCGTGATTACCACCGCCAAGCTGCGGGTGGTAGCGATACCTAGCGCATGCATCGCTTCGCTGATGATGTATTCGCGGAGCATCGGCCCAAGTGCCGCACGGCCATCACCACGACGGGAGTACGGCGTTCTGCCTGAGCCCTTGAGCTGAATATCAACCCGTTTGCCCGAGGGAGTGATCTGCTCGCCGAGCAGCAGAGCACGGCCGTCTCCTAGCATGTTAAAATGCCCAAATTGATGTCCTGCGTAAGCTTGAGCAAGAGGCGTAGCACCCTCGGGAACCTGATTGCCGGCCAATATCGCTACGGCATCATCTCTTTGCAGAGCATTTTCGTTCAAACCCAGTGAGACTGCCAACGGATGATTTAAAATGATCAGCTTTGGTGAGCGAACAGGATTTGGATTGAGCTTCGTAAACATGGATTCCGGCAGACGAGAATAACTGTTGTCGAAGTTCCACCCTATTTTATCAGCTATTTCTTTTTTCTCCGTCATAGTGTCTCCTTTTCTGCTGTGGTATCTTGGATTTGCCCATTTTAGTTTTTACTTCTATCCATTTATTATCCACTTTTCACCATGCTGTTGTACCTTTCAGCCTGCTTTTTTTATTATAATCGATGATCATACATGAATTGTATTTGGATACCGAACGGGTCTTCTACAATACCGTAGGCTTGGCTAAACACATTACCAGATAAAGGTACAATGATTTTCACTCGCTCATCTGTTATTAGACTATGATAAAAATGTTCAATTTCTTCTCTGTCAGCACTTTGAATACATAATGAAATGTTATTCCCTACGGTATATTCCTCATTGGGATTCATTGGTTCTTCTGCTATCATAACCTTTGTTCTTCCGATCAATAAGACAGAATGAGAAATATAATCTTTATTTTCATCAGTAAGCTGTATTGAGCTGTCACGTTTGGCCATGTCCTGATAAGTAACAAGAAATCGTTCCTCTGCGTTAAAATGTTTTTTGTAAAAAGCTATGGCTTCCTTTGCTTTTCCGTTCATGGATAAGAAAATAGCTACTTCCAGTGTTGTACTCATGGGTTCAATCTCCTTTTTTATCATGCTCTTAGGTAGATATCTTATAGATTTGATATATTCCCTTGAACCTATTATCATTTGTAAAGGTATCAAAACATGACACCTTTTATAAGGAGATTTATGTATGAAGAAACCCGAAAGATTAAATGACATGATTAGATACTTAAACAGTCGTGAGTACTTTAATTTAAATGATCTCATGGATAAATACCACATTTCAAAAAGTACAGCCCTACGTGATATTAGTTCATTAGAACAATTAGGTATGCCTATTTATTCGGAACATGGCAGACATGGACGATATGGTATCTTAAAAAATAGACTGTTATCCCCTATTATTTTTACGATGGATGAAGTGTATGCTCTATACTTTGCCATGTTGACCTTAGAAGCTTATCAATCTACACCCTTTCATTTAAGTGTTAATAAACTCAATGAAAAGTTTGAACACTGTCTTTCTAAAATACAAATAAACCAGATTCATAAAATGAAAAAGGTTCTACAATTTGAAATATATCAGCATAATCATATTAGTCGTTATTTAGATAAAATTCTAACCAGCGTTCTTAATGAGACGTACTGTAAGATTCAATATTCAAAAAATAACCAGAACAAAAGTTACCATGTTCAATTTTTCAAGATTTCCGCTAAGTTTGGCCAATGGTACGCTACTGGAATAGAGTTAAATACGAACAAATATAGGGTTTTCAGATGTGATCGAATCACCTCAATAGAAGAAGAGGAAATCAATTCTCACTGTTCTATAGATGAACTCCTTATTCGTTCATTAGAAATGTATCAATCTGAGAAGAGCATTGATTTTGAAGTAGAAATTGTAGAACAAGCCAAGGATATCTTTTATAAAGAACATTATCCTTCTATGAAAATAGAACAGGGTCATAAAACAGTCATAAAAGGATTTTATAATCCTGGAGAAGAAGAGTTTATCGCTAATTTCTTTATGAGATATGGTCATTATGTACGATCCGTGAAGCCTGAATCTTTAAAACAGATTATTAAAGAAAGAGTTGAGCACCTCTTAAACCATTATCAAAAATTATAAGATCATCGAAGGTTTGTTCAAAATGCTCTCTACATTTAGCAGGGAAAAGAAGCCTCAAGCTCCTTTTCCCTGCTAACGATGACATTGGTATTATGGCTTCCGTTTGGCGATAACAGCATAAGATACCGTTCTTGTGGTTCCAGTTGGATTCCATGCAGTAAAGAACCATCTGTCTTCCGCCGCAGAATAGTTATCGAGCAGAAACCCTTGCTGATTTCCCGAGAAAATCCATGAACCGCTAATCAGATTGTAGTCGTTACCGTTAATCGTAGTGCTTCTAAAGCTATTAGGAGAAATAGTGACCGGAGCGAAAGTGAAGCGTGCAAACCCATCTCCAAGTTGAGTTACACGAATGGCTTTTTTAACATTCATAACCACATGGCTTGTTTTTTTCAGTTTTTTCCCCAATTTTGCTTCTGCTTTTCTAATTTTCACTAAAGTTGCCTTTCGCAAAGAAATCATCTCCTTCATTGTTATACTTATAGTTAATGAAGGACTAAATGCTTTTGAATGGACAAAATCCCCGGTAAATTGGCTGGATTTTCTGGAGGTGCTGAAACAAAAAGCCCTTCCTTAAAATAAAGGAGGGCTTGATACCGCTACTTCTTATGTCCTATACCGATTTTGTTAAGCCGATATGGGTGATCATGGTGTCATATGGTTCTAACTCCATGGTTTGTTTGCCATAGTCCGTTTCAATCGTTGTTTTTTGCAGTTGATCGCTATTGTTAATAACAACCAACATTTTACTTTCTGGATAATAAGCACACTCTGTATATAAGTTATCCGTAATATACTTCGTTTCATTGAGCTCATTGCCCGCAAAGCGGATTATATTCAGCAGCAATCTTGTATTTTCCCAGCTGAATTCGAAGGAAGGAAGGTAAATTCCCTTTCCTTTACCGAAGGCATGAGTGGATAGCGTTACCATTCCATTCATTTCACCCGCTATCGCAGCTGCCCCATCCGTAAGATAAATCCTATTCTTCGGCGTTATACTTGCCCCTTCAGGCACCAAACCATGCTCATCCCTAACCTCATATGTCCATCTTCCATGAGCTACTCTGGAGCCTGTATCCTCATCCAGACCGAGGACATGTGCCATTCTGAAAAAGCTGTCATGACCTTCAACCGCCGAAGGCTGATTGATGCCAATAAAGGTGCCGCCCTCATAAACCCATTGGGTCAGTAAGTCTACACATTTGTTGTCATCCCAGTACTTTCCGCCACTCCATGCTGTACCAGCAGAGCCCGCATTAATCACTACATCACAATCCTGTAGTATTCCCTGACGGATATCGTCAAAATCAATGAACTGAACTTCAACCGGCAATCCGGATAAAGCCTCATTGATATGAATCAAATCATGCATATATGTTTCGTGGAAATGACCAGACAAGGTCCACGATCTCAATTTTCCCCAGCTGTGCAGAATAGCTACCTTCGTCTTCATGTGATAGGGTTTGCCTTCATGATGCAGTTCTTTGATTTCTCTGAACTCGTTGGCAATCTTTTCGATGTAATCGCAAAAATCCGGGTAAGGCTCTACAAGATGCAAATATCCACCCAGTCCAATCCGGTCAATAGGCTCCCTCAACAGGGCGCGCCGGATATTAATCCAATACTTTTTGGCATCCAGCGTGGGGTCGCCCCCTTCCATAAAGGTAGGAAGCCCGCCTAAGCCAACCGGAAATAAGTAGGGATGCAGCCGAATCTCATGCGTATTCACTTTTACACCTGAACACAGCCTCGCCTCATAACCTGAGAACACACATTTGATCAATCCGTCAAATCCAAACTCTTGAAAACGTTCATTATAAGGCTCCATGCCAACCCAACTGTCATCATAAAACACATAGGCCAGCTTGCCGTGCTGATGCACGATATCAATTAATTTCTTGCCAAATTCGATTACAAAATCATTGATAAATGCCATCCAGTCCAGCTTGCGCTGCTCAGCCGGGATATGTGTGACGCGATACTTTCCACCATTCACAAAATCCTCGGCAGTCATCGAATACCCATATCTCTTGGCAAATAGATCCAGCGCTCTTGAGCTTACCGTAAAATCGTATGACCCCCAATCAGAGAACAGATGGCGATTGCGCTCATTGCTGCCCCAAATCCAGGCGAAGTTATAAAATAAGGAGGTAAACCGGACAACCGTGGTTTCCTTATGATGAAGACACCAATCTTCCATCCAATCCAGCAGATACTGTTGCGTTTCTGTATAGATAGGATCAATCTGCATCAAATGCTCTTTGTCCCAATGGTTCGTGGTGTGATTGTACATGGAAATCTCTTCCCAGATCCGGTAGACCATGAAGCTTACCGTGTATTTATGCCAAGGAGCAATTCCGGTAATGACCACATTTCCGGATTCCCTTTCATAATTCCATTGTTCTCTTGGAACTTCTTCCCCGGTCGTTCTGTCAAAAACCTGCCAGTAGTTAAGCGCCTCTTTGGAATCATTCACTTTGAATTGTTCTGCAAAAAAATCCTCCATCAGATAGATGGATACATAATCCTGTACAGCTACCTTCGGATTCGTAATTAAAAAACACTGCTGCAGCTTATCCAGATTGCGGGACGCCCACTCGTTATGATCTCTGATGATACAGATTGTAGAATAAATGCCGTATCCAGCGTTTATAATCTCATCGGACAATTGCGTGCCGTCACTGTCACGGATGACATCGGCGCCCCATCGTTCAGCTAATTTCAGGGTCAGCGCCTCGTAACCAGATTCCCCCGGTAGTGTAAAGGCCCCCGTTGTTTGTTTAGACAACTTCAATCCCTCCTAATTCAACATATCGGATAGAAAAGCCAACGCCAAGCCTTGTCCCCAGCCCTGAATCCAGTCTTTAGGAATATTGCGATACCCTTCCCGATCTTTCATAACCGCTGTGCCGCCCGATACACCCAGTACCCGTCCGTCTTCGCTAATATGGTTCAAGATGCCCTCCAATGCCTTTTGCACGTATTTGGTATGCAGCGGATTGCCGTTATTGATCATGGCCGCCGCAATACCGCAAGATGCAGATACTTCTTCATAGGACTCCTCGTCATCCAGTACCGTCCGCCATAAGCCGTTCTCTGTTTGGACACCTTTCAGTGCCGCCAGTTGATCCCGAAGGGAACATTCCACGTCCATACACGGCGGATACAAATACCAGTCTTTCAAATGAATTTTGACTTGCGACATGGTATATGCTCCCCAAGCATTCGCTCTTCCCCAGAAAAATCCGGACATATGATCCTGTTTGACATTGTTGTAGCCATGGTACCAGAGACCACTGCTAGGGTCTTGCAGGTATTTGATATGCCAGTAATATTGATTTAAGGCATCCTGGATCATTTTCTCGTCCTTTAATTTGGTTCCTACTCGAAGCAGAAAAAATGCCGCCATAAACAACGTATCTGCCCATGCCTGTTCTGGAAAGTCATTAGCAGTGGATACCGTATGCTGCAGAACACGATCTCCGAACCGGAGAGCATTATTTTGGATGTAATCCACCTTGCTCATCACAATATCCCAATATTTCTGGTCCCCTGTTTCTTCATACAATGTGATCAGCATATGACCCATGGCACATGTGTTTACCGTCCAGTGCGGCAGACCAAGCTCGATGTATTCATCTGCCCACTGGACAAGCATATTTAAATAATCTTTATTTCCTGTTTGGGTATAGGCTCTGGATACACCATAATAAGCCACACCGCAGGGCCAATCCCATGTTAAATCCATCGCCATCGTTTTTCTGACGACTTTATCAATAACTCTTAGTATCTCTTCCTTGTCATAAGTTAATTGAAGCATTGTTATTCCCCTCTCTTAGTGCACACGCCCCCAAAGGCGCTTGAGAGCGGTTCGTCACTGTTTTGGAAACGCTTTACTTATTCCATTGTACGCAGTAAAATAGTCTCAATCTAAGCACATTCGCAACAAAACTGCGCAATTTCAATCATTTATGTGAGAATTTTGCAAAAATCCAATAAGCGACTTCCAATAAACAATATATAGATCGACATGGTCTAGTTCGTCTATATATTGCACCTTGCAGCGATTGGAATCGAATTTTGCAAAATCCTGATGTATACCTGCTGGCTGAACCTGTTGTAAGGTTGATCTATAATCCACTCAAATCCAAGTTATGGGAGTATCGAATATGCCCAGAAAAAAGAAGCCCATTATAGAATACCGACATTACAGCTTGCCCATAAACTTCCCGATCTTGCTGTTAAGCGGTGAACGTTGGAAGATTTCAGATATTAAAAGCGAGCATCTCCATTTTCATAACCATTTGGAGATTGGTATTTGCTATTCGGATGGCGGTTTCATGGAGATCAAAGGAGAAACTGTCCCCTTCAAAGCCGGGGATGTAACTTTCATTCCCAGGTATCTTCCTCACACCACGTATAGTTCGCCAAATACAGCCAGCCTTTGGTCTTATATCTTTTTTTCGCCAGAGGACCTTTTCCAACATTCTTTTAAAAGCGCTTACAGAAACTTTGAGCCCAATTTGTGGGTGATGAAGGGAACGAACTGTATATTAAACAAGGAGCAGCATCCCAAGGTGTATACACTTGCGACTTCGGTCGTAGAGGAATTACAACAACAGAACCCTTACTACCAAGAAAGCGCCTACGGCTTATTGCTATCCCTTTATATAGAGCTCCTTAGAATTCATTCCAGGAATGAACCAATGGCTAATCAAGAAACAGAGCATAGCTTGAAAAGCGAATTTGTCATTTCTCCGGCTTTGGAGTACATCACTAAACATTACATGAAGCCCGTTACCATAGATTTTTTGGCTGATCTGTGCCATTTAAGCACAACCCATTTCCGCAGAAAATTTCATGAGATTATGGGAACGTCGCCTCTCGATTTCCTAAACAGCACCCGAATCGAAGAAGCCTGCAAGCAGTTAAAAAGCACAGAAGACTCCATTCTTTCGATCTCCGAGCAAGTCGGTTATCGCTCCATTTCCAGCTTCAACCGATGCTTCTCCAGGCTTATCGGAGAGCCCCCAAAGAATGGCGTAAAGGGGCGCAATCCGAAGCACAATCAGCGAAAGCGTCTATACTGGAGTTTACAGGATGGGTTTAATTTTGCCAAACTAAATCAAGCAGCTCGTCCACTTCCTGAATTCGGGTCACTGATGGTGTTGGTATAAGATTGCCCCTCACCATAACCATAGCTACATTTGACAAAGCTTTTATGTTGTCCAAAGGATTGTGCTCCAGCACGATTAAATCCGCCTGTTTTCCGATATCAATGCTCCCTGTAAGGTGATCAATGCCTAGGATTTCCGCATTAGACTTTGTTGCCCGTTCGATGACCTGACCCGCATTCAGTTTCGTTTGTCTCATATGGTGGTCTAGTTCCCGCCACATATCATAGTGAGTGACGTAAGACATTGCGGCATCCGTTCCAATCCCAATTTTGATCTCATGTTCTACAGCCTGACGCAGCCCCTTTAGCATGGAGTCGTACACAAGCCGCGAATTTCCCTTAACCGTTTCATTCACCTTCGTTAGGCTTGTGTCCAATTTTGCAATGGGATACCCAGCCTGCAAAGTAGGAATTAAGGCGGTATAGCCCTTTAATGCTCTAGGATTGTTTTGGTACAGTCTTATGATCTCCTCATCCATCTCCGCACCATGTTCAATGGTATCCACCCCGCCCTTTAGCGCGATTCTTACGCCTTCGGTACTTTCCACATGGGCTGCTACACGCATACCGTTTTTATGAGCTTCCTCGCAGACGGCGGCTACTTCTTCCTCCGTCATTTGCAAGCGGCCCGCTTCGCCGACCATGGTGGCATCGGTAATCCCGCCAGTCACGCATATTTTAATTAGGTCTACTCCGTTTTTCACATTAATTCTTACATTTCTTCTCGCTTCCCATGGCGAATCGCCAGTCAAAGCCAAATAAGGTGCCCCATGACCGCCCGTTACGCTCAGGAAATACCCGGACGCCAAGAGGTTGGGACCGACAAACTGGTTTGCATTAATTTCATTTCGGAGCTGTGCATCAGTGTAAAAAAATTCACCGACGCTGCGCATCGTGGTTACACCGGAATGTAGTGCCGTCAGAGCATTTTTCTTCACCCGTTTTTTTAACACACTTCGCCCTAGTCTCGTATCCAAAATATGATGGAATGCAAAATTCAACAGCCCTTCGCTTACAGACAGCGTAAACGGCTTTCCATCTGCGAATAGATGGACGTGCGCGTTGATGAGACCAGGCATCACATATTTCCCCGATAAATCAATCGTTTGATAATGGCTGGGAATAGCCAAATTGTTTGCCTTCCCGATCTCCTGAATCAGCCCGTCTTCATGAATTAAAATCGTCATCATTTTTTCAACGTCTTTTTTCGTATCTCCATAAATCACATTGCAGTTCTTAAGTGCATAACCTGTCCCCATTGTTTCTCCCTCCTGTTGCGCTCATGGTGTTTAATAATGAATTACCCATTCATTTTTGAAACAAAAAAAATAGGGACTATCTTGATGTCAAAAAAATGATAGACTGTCCCGAGAATATTTCCCTACGTGTAGACATTATTCATTCAAGCCTTCTAGTCCATGCAGTCTGTACAGGTTAAGCGCCTCAAAAATCCGTTTCCGGCGATCAGCGCTCATATCCCTCTTTAACAAATCCAAAATCATATTGATAACACTATTGGCAATGATACTGAGCAAAATCATATTTTCATCAGTTTCGATTTCATATCTTTTATACGTATTTTTCAAATAGGGCTTCTTGGTTTCGATCATCAGATCAATTAGTTCTTTTTTTGCATTGCTGTAGATTGTCCCTTTACTTTTTTCAAAAATAATGACAATCTGCATGCTGTATTGAGTTAATAGGTTGATTTGCTCCTGAACAATCGCCGATTTTTTTTCGTTATGGGTTTCTCCAAAAAAAGTCTGGTTATCGATATGAATGCTTTCCACTAACACATTCTTCAAATAATCCACTAAAGATGGCGGAACAACCGAATAAAATAACTCCTTTTTATTCTTAAAATAAGTATAAATATTCCCGACAGAAATTTGGATCTCATCCGCAATATCGCTCATTTTGGCATCTACAAAGCCTTTTCGAAAAAACACCTTTAAAGCGGCTGATTCAATTTCCTTTTTCACTTCATCTTTTTTGGCCTGTATGATGAGCACCCTCATTCAATAATGAATAATTCATTCATTTTTAGTGTAGTTCGGTGGTTTTGATTTGTCAAACCGGAGGAAGATAACAGAAACTTTGACATTTACGATAGGTAATAATTCCGTTGTATGGCCGCACCTGTATAGATAGACTTATGCTACCAAGCTGGGAATTCTAGAATATAGCCGAGACAAAAAAACAGGGAAAAGTCATGGTAGAAGCCGGTTTGCCCCGTTCTCCACTCAACCTTTCCCAAATTTCTTTCACATCCTATATTCATATCTTCAGTGAGAACAACCCTGACACGATGGGCCTCCATCAATAAAAGTTATTTATTTTCATAACGTACTATGCCGTAACTCATAAAAATACTGAACAATCGGATGCTTTAACTTCATCTTCTCGGTCATGTTTAAAATTCGCTTTTTTCCTACTCGTCTGTCCACTAAAGCTAGAATATTCAATAAGATATCATTACTCTCCAAGCTGTCTTCTATAGAAGTAGTTAAAAATTTATTAGCTACAACATTAAAATTAGACTTGCTTAATGAGGCCTGTACTGATAAAAGCTCCTTTGCATGTTCTGATATTTTTCTACCTCTTGCAATTACTTGTAGACGATCCTCCGGAACGTTCCCATTAGTGTCTTTTCTGACCGCTTCAATTTCTTCATTGCTGATAGGAACTTGGATATTGGGATCATTCTTGATTTCCTGCTCCGTCTGATACCATCTGATTGGGTTAGTTATATCACTCATATTGAGTATGTTCTTCTTATCTACAGTTATATAACAAATTCCAGATTTATCAGGTAAATAACGGTAACTGGTAGCTCGGTATTCGACCCTTCCGTCTAACGCAGGAGAGAGGAAGCTCTCCAGTTGTTGCTTCAATTTACTCCAGGACATATATCCTCCTTTGTTTTCAATGCCTACTAACAGCCCGTCCCCAACTTGGGAATTTAATTTCCACGTTCCTCTACCTCATCATGATCCTTGCTTCCAAACTCATCAAGCAATGTACGCACTTCACTTGTTGATTTGGCGTTCATTAAGCTGTTTCTGAGTTCACTTGCCCCCCGGAATCCACGGACATATATTTTGAAGAAGCGGGCGAGAGGGCTGAACGAACGTGGCTCCTGCGCTGAATATTGATCATGGAGATCTAAATGAAGCCGCAGCAGTTCAAGCAATTCTTCACTGCTATGTTCCTTCCGCTCCTTCTCAAACGCAAATGGATTCTGGAAAATACCACGCCCAATCATAATACCATCCACTCCATATTGCTCAGCGAGCTTCAAGCCGGTCTGACGGTCCGGAATATCTCCGTTAATGGTCAGCAGTGTATCTGGTGCCACCTCATCACGAAGTTTCTTAATCTCCGGAATCAGTTCCCAGTGGGCGTCTACTTTGCTCATTTCCTCTCTTGTCCGCAGATGAATGGACAAATTCACAATGTCTTGTTTCAAAATATGGGTCAACCAGTCGCGCCATTCGTCCACGGTAGTGAAACCGAGCCTTGTTTTTACACTCACGGGCAGTCCCCCGGCTTTGGTGGCCTGAATGATATCCGCTGCGATTTCGGGACGGCAGATCAGACCGCTTCCCTTCCCATTCTGGGCTACATTCGCTACGGGACAACCCATATTAATATCGATGCCTTTGAAGCCTTCTTTCGCCATACCGATGCTCATTTCACGGAAATATTCCGGCTTATCTCCCCAGATATGGGCCACCATGGGCTGTTCATCCTCTGTAAAAGTCAAACGCCCGCGTACACTTTTGTTCCCCTCCGGGTGACAATAACTCTCTGTATTCGCAAACTCCGTAAAAAACACATCCGGTCTGGCTGCTTCACTTACGACATGGCGAAACACAACATCCGTCACATCTTCCATCGGTGCCAGTATAAAAAAAGGTCGTGGCAAATCACGCCAAAAATTATTCGTCATATCAAAAACTCCTCTATAAATACCAGGACAAATCTTTGGTCCCAAAATGGTAAATCTAACCTGTTCATGTCCTTGCTTCTTCTTCACATATAACATATTTAAGCAACGTAGTTCAAACGGCAGTATATGTTAAGCATAGACATCTAAATGAGTATATCACACTCAATTGAGGAGCATACTCCCCAAAAAACTCGCAAAAAAAGGAAGAGCGCCGCAGTTCATAGAAATACTGCACGGTATAACTTCTCCCAGCTTACGCCGTTCCCAAGCGAATGGCTTAAAAAAAGAGCCGAGGAATAATATCCTTGACCCTTTTCGTCAATTTCTACACATGAATACCCAAAATTTTCAGCTGTTCATTGATTTTAGCTTCAAGTTCAGCGATTTCTTGTTTATCTTGCTCTAAAAGCTTACTCACTTCGGCAAGGTCAATGACTTGCTCTTCTTCAAACGTATCCACGTAGCGAGGAATATTTAAGTTAAACTCATTTTCTTTGATTTCTTCAAGTGATGCCACGTGAGCATATTTATCAACATCTACACGATTTCGGTACGTTTCGATAATCTTATTGATGTTTTTATCAGTAAGTTTGTTTTGATTTTTACCTTTTTCAAATTCATTGCTTGCATCGATAAACAAGATGTCTTTTGTTTTACGATTTTTCTTGAATACTAAAATCGTAGTTGGGATGGATACGCCGTAAAACAAGTTGGCAGGTAATCCTATAACTGTATCAAGATAGTTTTTCTCAATGATCGTTTGGCGAATCGCACCTTCTGCTGCACCACGGAACAAGACACCATGCGGTAATACAATCGCCATTGTTCCAGTATCATTCAGATGATACAAGCTGTGTAAAATGAATGCATAATCCGCCTTAGTTCTAGGAGCGAGTTTACCATATTCCCTAAAACGTGGATCTTTGAGTTTCGTTTCGCTATTGTCCCAATGAGCAGAATAAGGAGGGTTCGCAACCACGGCATCAAATGAGCGTGGATGGTCAGTTCCTTGGGCATCTGGTCCATCAGGCCAATCGCTTTCAAGTGTGTCAGCATTAGACAGAGTCATATTATTAAATGAAACACCATGCATCATCAGGTTCATACGAGCCAAGTTGTATGTTGTCGTATTCTTTTCTTGACCAAAAAATTTAATCGCCCCGGGTTTATTTCCACCAGGCAGCTCACCTTGAACCGTTAACAGCAATGACCCAGATCCACAAGTCGGGTCATACAGCGAGAAAGTATGTTCCGACTCTTCTACACCATCGGTTACGATTTTAGCCAAAACTTTAGAAACTTCGTGAGGAGTGTAGAATTCTCCACCTTTTTTACCTGCACTTGCTGCAAATTGACCGATGAGGTATTCATAGATTGCACCAAGAATATCCTTGTTATCTTCACCCTTGTATTCAATGCCATGAACAAGCTTTACAATTCGGTTAAGTGATTTCGCACGTTCATTTGTAGAAGAACCTAGACGTGAATCCCCAAGATTAATATCGTTAAATACGCCACGAAAATCTTTCGCAGCTTCTCTATTTAATTCAGCGTTTCGATTGAAGTTATCAAAAATAGTCTGATAATCACTTGGAATCACCATGCTATTATCAATCTTATGAACTAAAGATTCCCAAGTATCAAGCGGTGCAATGGCATAACCTAAACTTGAAGAAATATCTTCTAGGTAGTCATTCAAATCGTCACCAATTGCTTGTTCTAAATAAGCTTTATTAATTGATTCACCAACGGCAACATCAATAACATTATTTTTAACTAAATACTGTTCTTGATGTTCTGACAGATAACGGTAAAACATAAAGGCTAAAATGTAGTTCTTATATTCTGCAGCATCCATGCTTCCACGAAGCTCATTTGCCATCGCCCATAGTTTTGTTGTAATAGTTTGCAGATTATTGCTCATATTGTTATTTTCCTCCTAGATAAACATTTGTTGTAGTAGTGCTTTCTTCTGTTCTTGCAAGTGTTCCAACTTATGCTGATGAAGGGTGATGAGGTTGTCAAGTTGTTTGAAAAAATTAGAAATTCTTTTTTGTTCAATAATGTTTGGAAACATAATCATTGCCCCAAAAAAGCCCTCCGTTGTTATTCCCGTCAAAGCGGTTTGAGTTGATACATTCATGAGGTACTGGCGAACGGATTTGTTGTAGTTGAGCAGCAAAGTTATAAAGTGAGAATTCGCCACTTCGTTATCAATTTTGAATCTACGAGTATGCCACGCAAACGCAGTCCCAGAGCCATTTTCATCGACGCACATCACACGAGCAATCCCCTCTGGAACAAGAGAAGACTCTCCATAAATCAAGTCATTTTCATTAAGAATAAACTTGTCGTCCTTTACGGGAGCCAAACGATAAATTTTTCCGTCAATAATGTCGCTGTCGTACATATTACCGACACCAATTATGTTCGTTCCTTCGCCATAATTTTCTTTCTTGATATAGACTCCAGAGTTGTGGTGTATAGTGATTTCCGATACCTTACGCTGTTCCCAAGCGTCAGTGAATCCAGGGAAACGAATTTCGGGAAAATCTTCACCATTTTTCGGAAACATTTTTTGAAGCAACCCAGCCTTCAAATTTTTCACGTTATTTAATTTACGCTGATGAAGGGTGATGAGGTGGTCTAGGGTGTCAAAAAAGTCGGCAATTAGTTTTTGTTCACTTACAGAAGGTAAAATAATCGGAAGTTTTTTTATTAATTCAGCGTTGTAGCTTTGTTGCTTTGTTCCTTGTGTGTATTGTAATCCGTATTCTTCGCCTACTTTTCGATACCATTGAAACAAGAACGATGAATTAAGTAATTTTTCGTTAGGATACAGTGCCATACATGATTGGTTTAAAGTAGTGTCTATTCCTAATTTTGCACAGTTACCCCGAGTTCCAGCTGCTTCTAAACCGGTTATTGCCATCACAAATGTACCCTTTGGAACAATTTTTAGATTAGCATTTTTCCTTCCGTTCTCTGTAATTTTTTCGATTGTTTTAGAAACAACACCTCTGTTTAACTCACCACTAGAAAGCCAATTAATATCTCCATTCCAAAAACTAGAATTCGCTCTGGAAGGGGTTTGACCATTATACTGATTGTCTATAACCTCCCCCAACTCACGCTGTTCCCAAGCATCAGTGAATCCATGAAATCTTATTCTAGGTGTATTTTCTTTGTTTTCGTTCATTTCTGCTCTCCCTGTATGGTCTTAATGACTCTATCAAAACCAGAAACTATTTTTTGATGCTTGTTGAATTCTTTATACTCGTGAATAGCCTTTTCCTTAGCTGCACTTTGTGAAATGCGCCCATTTCCATCCAAGATTTCATAGCGATTTAAATGTTAAGAATTCATCAATGCTTTTCGTAGACCCTCGGGCGAATTCTTCCAAGAAGTAAGCCCCATATGATCTTTGCCTTTATCGGCACTGTCATAAGCAATTTCAGCAGCCGTTTTGCCTGTAATGGCATAATGAAACTTATTTTGAACTGTTGCATAAAACTTCTTGGTGATCTCTGCGTTCCTGTCATAGTCGTATGAAATTTCCGCAAATACATCTGATATTTGTTGCCATATCCGTCGTTCACTTGCTCGAATGGAACGAACGGTTTCAATCAGCTCACTGAAGTAATCCTTGCTAAAAACATGCTCACCTTGTTTCATACGTTCAACATCAATTTTAAAACCTTTTTGGATGTAATCTTTTAAGACATCCGTTGCCCATATATGGAACTTTGTTGCCTTTTGTGAATTTACACGATAGCCAACTGATATAATGGCATCCAGATTGTAATATTTAACAGCGTTTGTCTGTGCCTTTCCTTCTATTGCTCCATGTTGAGTGGTATGTGCAATTTCTGCACTAACCACTTTTTCATCGGCATCATACATTAAAAATTGTAATTGGTTCATCACAATCTCCCATCTGAACCCCTTATTGGACAATTTCAACTAGATTAACTTTCTGCCAATTCATCCGCTAGTTCGTAAATTGCGTCGCGCAAACCGTTGCGATATTTAATTTTAGATAATGACTGCACTTCTTCATCATGAGCAAGTGTCTTATAGTCAGAACTGGCTTGAGCGATTATATCACGGATTTGACCCGTATCATCCAAGTCTTGTAAGCCGTAGCGATGGCGACTAAACAACTCTCGCATTTGAGCACTTGTGATAATATCAGTAATTCCCCACTTCACTCGGAAATCAAGAAACCTTCGATCCAGGCTGACGTTGTTCGCTTGCTGGATAATATGTTCACTGTCACTCAGCTTCACGGGATACGTGAAGTTAGAGCCTGCAGGTGGGAAGTGACCTTTGATAATTGCAGTAGCTGCATTCATAATTTTAGTTGCATAGTTACGATCATCCAACCCATTGGCAAATTGATTAATTTTTTCTTGTGTCTCTTTGGCTTCTTCATCTTTGCCTTCGTGGACTTCGTTCAATAATCGTTCCACGAGTTCAGTAAGATAATCATAGTCAACTCTAATATCCTTCACATGTGTCATCCGCAGTTCGATTTGATAGATAGGGATTTTCTTCTCTTTAGCAATATGTGACTTTAGTTCATTCGTTAAAACGGTTGTTAACATTTTCTCTTGATCTGAAGTCATTCCCAGCTTCTCTATTAACTCATCTCGATCATCATAGTTAAATCCAACTTTTTCACCATCAACTTCATCGGAATCATATTGCTTTAATTTTGCCATCCCTCTGTTATATTCACGGAGCAGATCGAGCATCTCGTCCTTTTTCTTTTCAGATGGAGGCAACTGTTGAAATTCAGTCGTTAAGCTACCTAGCTTCCCCACCACTTCTTTCACTTCATTAAATACATCTTCAAATGGTTTGGCAATGATACCATCTTTCTGATTAGATTCACGTTGATCTTCTTCAGACAGAATGGCTGAGTCTTTATTCGCATAAACAGCAAGTGCTTTATTCATTAACTTCTCATTTTGAGCAGGCCAGCGGTAATTCACCACACGCCCCCATGGCTTCTCTTGCATATCTGCAATACGATTTGTTCTTGAATAAGCTTGAATTAACCCCGCGCCTTTTAAGGTTCGATCCACATAAAGCGTGTTAAGTTCAGGTGCATCAAAACCAGTCAATAATTGGTCAACCACAATAACCAAATCGAGGAAATTTTGATCAGTGACCGATTTATTTAAGCGTGAAGTCACGTCTTGGGTATAGCCAGAAACATCATCCATCCCAAAAGATGTGCCAAATTCAGTATTATAAGCTGTCATAGCATGGTGCAAACCTTGATTTGTGGCAAGCATACTATCATTGTTTGACGTGTTTTGACTAAATGTCACCGCAACTTTTAATGTTTGTCCGCCATTCTTCTTATTTTCTTCGTTGACACGTTGAAACTCCTTAAAATACATCATTGCCATTGGCGTACTTGCTTTACCACCACCCACATGAGTTGTGAACAAAGCATTATACTTGCCTTCATTAGAACGATTACGCCAATTTTTGAAAATGTCTTGCACTACTAATTTGATATGATCCGAATTTTCATCGTAGAAACTGGGTTCAACAGCATCATCCATATCTTCCTGGGAGAGATTGTTGATTTTCTCTTGAATTCGTTCTTCATTCCAGTTGGGATAGCGTTCACGGTAGAACGCAGGAAGATATTTTTCTTTCATTTGTTTTTCGTCAATTGTTGTCTCAAAATCCACCTTGAATCCTAACACATTACGGTCAGCAATCGCTTCACGAATGGTATATGCATGTAATAGTGGACCAAAAATATCTTCTGTTCGAAGACCAGTGGTCGTTTCATCAAACATCGGTGTTCCCGTATAGCCCACCCAAGCAGATTTCTTAAAAGCTTTTTGGATATTCTTGAATGAGTCACCGCCAGTTGAACGATGGGCTTCGTCCACGATAAATACGATATTCTTATCTGGAGCTTGAAAGGTTTTGCGTTTCACCAAGGTATCTAGTTTTTGAACCGAAGTAACAATAATGCTGTTGTCTTTACTTTTAAGCTTACGACTCAAATCAGTCGTATTGTCTGTGTTTTGAACGCTACCAAATGTGTCTTCTGTCGCATCAGGATCATAGGCATTGTAATTTTCATTGGTTTGCTTAGTTAAAGCAATTCTATCCACAACAAAGACAACCTTGTCCACTTTCGGCATACGACTTGCCAGCCATGCCGTTTTGAAGCTTGTGATCGTTTTACCAGATCCCGTTGTGTGCCAGATATAACCGATTTTATGGGTACCAAGTTCAAAATCTGAACGTTTCAAGCCCTCGATCACATTTTGTGTCGCATACACTTGATACGGACGCATCACTTTCAACGTTTGTTTGTTCTTTGTTCCGTCCAAAATCATGTAGTTAGTAGCCATTTGATGCGCCATTGGAATCGAAAGCATAGAATCAGCAAATTCTTTCCAGTTACGCACAATGGTATTGTCACTCTTGCGTTGCCAGTTAAAAGCAAAATCCTTATTAAATTTATCTGCCGTCGTATTCGCCATATACTTCACATTATTTGGTGTCATTGCCACCAAAATTTGCAAGGTTGAGAAAATATCACGATACTGATGATCTGCAGCATATTGCTGCATCTGATTGAGCGCTTCATCGACATTACGCGTATCACGCTTTTCTTCAATTTGAATTATTGGTAAACCATTAATCAAGAGAGTTGTGTCAAAACGACAGTCTCCTTTTCCTGTGATCACTGATGGTCGTTTGATTTGATTGACCACTTGATAAACGGTATCTCCAGCCCCTATTTGTTTTTGATCAAACACAGTAAGAAACACATGACGTCCATCATCTAAATCTATTTCGATTTGCGAAACCCCATTTAAACCATATAAGAACTGCCCTGCTTCATAGGGGGTCTGAATATCAGAGATAATTTTCTTAACTTGATTAAATTCCACAACACTTAAAGGATGGTCAAGCGTATTCTGATTGTGTTGTTCCAGGATCGCCTTGAAATTATTCCAGAGTTGTTCTGTAGATTTAATATGCGGTTCATATTTCCATAATTTTGTTTTCACTATGTAGCCAGCACTTGATTCTTTGATATCAAAGTTACCCGTTCCTTCAGGATGTTCTTGTTCTACAATTGTGCGACTCGTCAGGTATTGAATTAATTCTGTTTCAAATTGATTCTCGGTCATTTATTGATTGCCCCCCTAAGCTTTTCTAATACTATGATAGTTTCCAAATTTGCCGCTCTAATTTTCAATGCTTCTAGTCGCAATTGGTTGAAATAGAGTTCACCGATTATGCGCTGTTTTTCTATTATAGGCAGATCTGGTAGCTCAAGTTCTTTCACTTGTTTTAGTGTGTATTTTAGAACTTGAGACCCCTGTAGTCCCATTTGAAACTGTTTATTAATGAATTTATCTTCATTAAGTAAGTAAACAAGATATTTTGACTCAATTTTTTCATCAGTTACTAATTTAACGTAGTTTTGCGTGTATAGATATCCCTGATGCTTCACACCAACCATAGTAGATTTTCCCGATATCAAACTAAAAACAATATCCCCTTGACATAACGTACTGACCTTATCCAAGGTTCGTACTTGTTTGCTGTCACTACCATTAGAATCAATACCAACCAAATCATCTTCAATATCTTGTTGTCCATAATAGGTGTAAAGTGGTGCTTTATCATCAAACACTTCTATAATTCTAAATTGCGGTGAACCACTCACGAACTCTACTATACTATCTAATCTCTTCATATAAATTCGTGCCTTTCTTAAATTAACTTTTATTGTTGATACTTGTATCTTATAAGAATTTTTTCGAAAACGCAATCGATATTTTTTAATTTTAAAAAATTACGTTTTCTACATGTGTCGAGGCGATGGAAAGGATATATTTAACCTTATTGTATTTTTTATCTATTATAATAAATAGCCCTCTCAATATGTCTGCCTTCTGCATAATACATTCTTGCCAACTGTTTTCACCTCATTGAAATATCTCAACTAAATCAAAGGTCTATACACCTGAGGCAAAAAAATACTACAATTCATTTTTTATACCAAATATTCCATAATTGATCTTTACTTATTACGCAATATCATATTTATGTGTATATATGGAACCGAAAAAGCCCTTGAATAATACCAAGGACCTAATTTATTGTAAAGCTAATATTATTACTTTGACTATTCGAGTTTGTAGCAAAGATAGACAATGAAGAGAGGCTATTCAATCAACATTGATTAAAATTATTATCAAAGTAGTTTTTCATGATTGCGTTTACTATATATAACTCGTCGGATTTCTACAATATCATCAAAAACAACGTAGAATACAATATAATTCTCAACAACAAGCATTCGAAATTCATCCTTAAGCTTAAAGTTGTTTTTATAGAGATGTCCAGAGAAAGGAAATTGTTCTAACTTTGAAATGGCCCTATCTAACTTATCAACAAGATTAATTGCAGCTTGTGGTGCAGAAAGTTGTTCGCTTATATAATTAACAATCTCTAGCAAGTCTGATTGTGCTAGGGTGAGGTAACGTAATTTATACTTCTTTTCCATTAGAGGACTCCTTTAATTTTGATTACGTATTATGAATTCCTAATTTTTCAAGCAGTACTTGCTTTTGTATGACAAATCTTTCTTTAGTTTCTTTGATTATTTCTTCATATTCCTGTTTGTTATATTTGAGTTTCTCACCTACTTCATTCATTAATTCTATAGTAAATGTCGGGACTTCAAGTTGCTCTAATTTAGAGGGATTAATTAGTTTAATTGTAGTACCAGTTTGTAGACCATCAATCATTCTACGTCCCACCTCACTTTGTAAAAATTCATACAAAACATATACGTTGTACCGTTTAGGATCCACTCGAATAATCGATAAATTCCCGCTAATAAATGCCTTTTTATATGGCTCTTCGACAATGACAAACTTGATAGTTGAGCCTTTGGAGGTAATCAGAATATCCATTGGTTGAATCGCAAACTTTTCCAACCAATCTGGCTTTTTATAAGTTATTTTTGACTCCTCATCATAAGTAATTCTTCCATTCTCTATATCTTTAATATTTAGAAGATAGTGTGTAGTAGCTATAGAAAGTTCTTCATATTCCTCTTTAGACAATTGAACACCACGTCTAATCTCAGCAATCTCAGCAAGCTTAACTGTTTGGTGAAATGAATTTTTAAGAATATCAAAAACTAAATATTCTTTTGAATTAAGACTGTACTTGTAGTGTCTGATTTTTTCAACATCAATAAATCTACAAAACCATTCTTCTTCTGTCCCAGTCCAATAAGCGTCAATTATTTTACTTATTCCATCTTCAGTAATAGTATGTTGATTTCTATTAATCTTATATGAATGCTCACTAGCATCTATAAACAATATTTTTCCAAGTCTACTTTTCGGCTTAGCTTTATTAAAAATGATTAACTCCGTACTAATACTAGTCTTAGAGTAAAGACTCTCAGGCAGCGTGATAATTGCTTCGATTAAATCATCTTCAATAATTGCTTTTCTTATGTTAACCTCAGTGCTTCTAACTAATGTTCCTTTTGTCCCAACTACAATGGCCTTGCCTTTCTCATTCAGATGATATAAAACATTCTGATAAAATGCCCAGTCAGCAGAACTCCTTGGCGGAATACCATACTTGTATCTAGGATCATTAAGAGCGCTCTCACTATTCCATTTAACTCCAAATGGGGAATCTGATAAAATAAAATCAAAGGTTTGCTGCTCACCTTCTTTGCTCACAATGTCTAAAACATCTTTATTAATGATAGTTGTATTTGGCACTCTATTTACAATCATTAATAGCTTTGATATCAAACATGCGGAAACATTTATCTCTTCTCCATAATATGACATGCGGCTAGCTTCCTCTAGTGTTTCTAAACGACGAGACATCTCAAGAGCTACACTAGAAATCCCCGAGCAAAAATCAGCAAATGACTGAATATATTTAAAATCTACTAAACCCAAAGACAGTTTAGTTATCGCATCCGGAGTTTCATGTGCGCCTTCCTCTTTACTAAATTCAAATGCCAATAAATTAATAAGCTGAACAATTTCTTTTTGATCAATAAATTGAAAACTACTTAATCTGTCTATCACTATTCTTAATGTCCGCATAGTAGAGATGCTGGTAAATTGAAGGGACGAATCAATAAGCCCCGTGAATATTCCCTTTAAATCTTCATTATGGAACTCCAATTGTTTAATTTTATTGACTAGATTATCAACTATTGAATTTTCTACTGGCTGCACCCAGTTCTGCTCAAATTTCTTTGAATTATTTTGTTCAAAGCTATCCAGGTAATAACTGGATACTACGACTAATAAAATGCGAACAGATTGCTCACTAGTATACAATCCCCTTAACTCATCAAGACATGCCTGCATTAATTTATTTAATTCAATTTCTCTATAAATCACAAGCACTCTCCTTCCCCTTTAGGTATAGGTATACCTAATTAAAATATCAAAAAAAATAGGTATTTATATACCTAAAATATATCTTAACATGGTGTAAATTGGTTTGTCAAACACTCCCAATACCTTTTGTATCCATCATATCACTAAAAACCGGGAGCAATCCCCGGTTTTCATGACACGACTTATTCCTCTTGTTTAGTGCTAATTTTCATTCTTAATTTATTAAAGACCTCAGCGTGGCTATAACGTAATTTCGAACTATCTGCCTCTAGCTCTGCCTCTTTCAACTTTATAAAAATCTCGTTATCGTGCTGAATATTCTCATATTGCTCAATACTCATGACAACCATATCGCCATATCCGTTTTTTGTGAGGAAAACTGGCTCACGGCTCTCGTGAACAATTTTTGATATCTCAGTAAAATTATTTCGCAGATCGGATACAGGCCTAATTTGTGGCATAGAATCCCCTCCTTTACATATCGTTATATTATCATTATTATGATAACACTTCAACAATTCTAATTCATTTTGTGACTAATTTTGACCCCACCTCTATAAAGCGTCCTAAAAGAATACCTTTCAATATGAATCCGTATATCTATACCACCGACTTCTCATGCTTTTGAATTAATAAAATATATTCCCACACTCAATCCTAAAACGTTATTTGGAATGCAGGAATATATTCAAGTTGCTCTTAAACCCTCGTTCATCAATGCTTCTCATCTCGATATATTACTACCACGGCCTCCACATGCACTGTATGCGGGAACATATCCACAGGCTGTACTTCCACTGTTTTATACCCGCCGTCCTCCAATATCCTTAAATCCCGCGCCAGTGTGCTTGGGTTACAGGATACATACACCACGCGCTCTGGCTTCATCTCCAGGATGGTGTGGAGCAGGCGTGGGTCGCAGCCCTTGCGAGGCGGATCGACGACGATAACGTCGGCGGTGATGCCTTGTTCTTTCCACGCAGGAATGACATCTTCGGACGCGCCTACCTCAAACTTTACATTACGCATTTCGTTCAATAGCGCATTACTTCGTGCATCGTCAATGGCTTCTTTGACGATCTCCACCCCATACACCTGATCTGCATGCTGAGCGAGGAACAAGGAAATCGTGCCGATGCCGCAATACGCATCAATTACTGTTTCTTTGCCTGTGAGTCCGGCGTATTCGACTGTTTTGCTATACAGCACTTCCGTTTGTACGGGATTCACCTGATAAAAGGATCGCGCGGAAATCGCAAACTGGACGTTTCCAATGTAGTCGTAGATCACGTCACGACCCCACAGTACACGAGTCTCGTCGCCAAAAATAACGTTCGTTCGCTTTGTATTCACGTTCTGGCATATGCTTGCCACGTGTGGAATATGCTCACGGATACTGCCGATCCACGCATCTGCATGCGGAATATCTCGTCCATTCGTGACGAGCACCAGCATCATTTCACCCGTGCGGAAAGCAGTCTTTACAACGACATGGCGCAGCAGCCCACGTCCGGTTTCTTCATTATATGCACTGATGCCCAGCATTCGGCCAATCTCTTTCACACGTGCGACAACTTCGTCATTGCGCTCGTCTTGAATGAGACAAGTGTTCATATCCACGATGCGATGGCTGCCGCGTGCATAGAAGCCGCCGACAAGCCCGCCCTCGGTGACACCAATCGGGACCTGGGCTTTGTTGCGGTACCGCCACGGCTCACTCATACCAAGCGTAGGATGCACCACTACACCTTGTACATGCGGCAAATCAACGGATGTGTCGTCGTCATCCGCCACACTCAGCTTCCCGATACGTTCCAGCACATCCACTACATGCTGTCGCTTCCAACTGAGCTGCGCTTCATAGCTCATATGCTGGATCTGACAACCGCCACATTGATCGTAGATGGCGCACGGAGCTGCAATCCGGTCAGGGCTAGATTGCACAATATCCAGCAGCTTGGCATAGCCATATTGTTTTTTCGTTTTCAGCACCTTGACCCGTACCTTTTCACCCGGTAACGCACCTGGAACGAACAGTGTAAAACCCTCGACACGACCTACACCCTCGCCGTCATGGTTCATGCCGATGATGTCTAACACGGCCTCATCATTCTTTTGCACAGGCAGATCGCTACGCTCTGCATTAGACCTGCTACGATTGGAAGCTTCCTGATTCCGTCTATCGTTACTCCGTTCACCTTTGGAAAAATGACGAGATTTCCGTTCATTCCCCCGCATTTCCCGATCCGAATTATCCATATTTCCATTTTTGTTTTCGGTTCCAGCCCGAAGCATTCTATTCCCAGCTCCAACTCGTGACTGTTCCAGTTCTCTCTCTTTTTTCACCTGCATGGTCTTTTTGTGCTGATTCCCTTGAACTGGAGTTGTTGTTGCTGTATTCCGGCGGCTTTTTCCACGTCCGCTACGGTTATTCGTCATGATGGTCACTTCTTTCTGTTCTTCTTTTCATGCTTATCTTCATTCAGCCATATCATTCAAATCGTCATCTAGACGATGTTTAAACATCAACTCGAAAATGCCGTTACTCCCCACGGAGAACGGCAAGGACCGATATGTTCCCTACATAAACAATTATCTACTCTGCGTTCTGTATGTCGCACTGCTCAACCAACTGGGAACCAATTCATTCCCGTTCATTTCCTTACCGAAAAACATTCAAATGATGCGGAAGATTCCGGAAGGTCGCTGGCAGTGTGCCTCCTAATTCGCCATCCAGATTAAGCTGGACATAGCCAGGTGAGGTCACTTCCATGTAATCTGTTCTGAAATAAACGATTTTTTTGTCCTGCAAGTGCTCCCCGCGCAGCGCAAGTGTAACCAAGCGGATCATTTCCGCCAAATTGCATTTGCGCACAGCGATGACATCGAGCAGTCCATCATCTATTGTCGCCCCAGGAGCAAGCTTTTCAAACCCGCCCACCGAATTTGTATTCGCGATCAGGAAAAGCATAAATTCGTCGTGGATCACTTCCTGACCCGTTGCCTTGATGATCAGCTCCTGTGGAGCAAGGCTGACCATTTTCTCCATACCTTTAAAATAATACGCCAATTGGCCAATCATCGTTTTGAGCTTGCTTGGAACTTCATACGTAAGCTCGGTTAAAGTTCCGCCGCCTGCGATGTTGATAAAGTAGCGGTCATTGGCTTTTCCGATATCCAGTGGCTTCGGATTTTGACGAATAACGAGGTCACAATAATCCTCCCAGTGCTTGGGAATGCCCAGTGCTCTGGCAAAATCATTCGTCGTTCCCAGAGGAAACACACCCAGAGGCGGGCGGTTTTCCCTTTCAGCCATCCCGTTAATGACCTCATACAATGTACCATCGCCACCAGCGGCAATAATCATATCATAGCCACGCTCAACGGCCTCTGTTGCGGCACGCGTTGCGTCCCCTTCTCCTGTAGTTGCATGGCAAGAGGCCTCAATGCCACCTTCATCCAGGCGCTGCAAGACATCCGCAAGGCGACGTTTCATTTCCTCACGCCCAGAGGTCGGGTTATAGATTAATCTAGCTCTTTTCATTCCGTTACGCCACCCGTATATTTAATGATATTTATATTCACATCGCAGTTCATCACATTCAGTCTGTACAAAATATCATCATACTGGAAAAAGACCTCTTTTACAATAAAAGAAGCCAGTCACTATCCAAATAAGGGAATTTCAGGTTAGAAACACTATCACCGAATTCAGACCATCTTATCTATTGTCAGTCCTTGCTTGTTTCTGCATACTCTGTAACAGTTCACAAACTTGTCTGTCCATCCAGCTTGTAAGCAAAGGATGCGGCAATAAAGGATCTCCTGAGTAACGATAATCGAGTCCCTGTAAGCGTTTGGGAATCATATGCCTTGTAAAATAACCCGAACTCAAAAACAGCGGTGCCACAATAACATCATGACCCCGCTCCTGATTCCAATACGCTGCCTTGTCATGCACACCCTCAGGATTTAACAAAGCGTAATCCGTGATGATACCACTCACGTTTTGCACCGTACGGGCCAACGAGGAAATCCCTTGCTCCCAGCGCTGAAGAAAGCCGTTGTGCACGCTCCCGTGTCCTACGAGTAAAATGACCTCGCGCGCAGGATCGACTGACAACGAGCGAACCTTGTCCCACACCATGCGGGCAACATCTTCGCCATCATCCAATGGACTACCAAAATGCACACGTGCCTTCAATCGAAACGGCTCCAAATCCGTTTCTTTGTCTGGCGCAGCTTTGACTCCCAGCGCATAGCTAATTTCATCTACATGCGTACTGCCTGATGACACAAACAAAGGAATAACTAGTAAATCTGTTACCCCCAAGGCTTCCAAACGGTCAATCCCATCTTGAATCAATCTTCCTTTAACCGTTTCCAAAAATGAAACCTCTATCGGCATTTCTTCCAGCAATTGAAGCTTTGCAACTGCCTGATCCACCTGTTCCACCCAATATGGCTCTCTAGAGCCATGACTGATGACCAGTATCCCAGGGATCTGCATTAGCGACCTAAACGTTCCAGAGTCATTTTATACCCGTCATTCCCATAGTTCAGACAACGTTTCACACGTGAAATGGTGGCTGTACTGGCGCCTGTCTCAGCTTCAATCTGATTATATGTGCTGCCTTTACCAAGCATACGGGCAACCTCCAGACGTTGGGAGAGGGATTGAATTTCATTAATTGTGCACAGATCATCAAAAAATACATAGCACTCTTCCAAATTTTTAAGAGTTAAAATAGCTTCGAACAATTGATCAATACTTTTATCATTAAGCTTTTTAAGCTGCATAGATTATCATCTCCCAAAGGTTACAATCTCTCCTCATTGTACTCGACAAATAGTTAGTTTTTCAAGCATTAACGGTTTCACGCATTACAGAACAACATTACATGACTACAGAAACTTCCTGTACGAATGCCCAAATCCGCTTTTATACCTCATTTCAGGACACGCGCCTAAACCCACTGTGCGTTTGTAACATACAGTAGAGTATCAATCTGCAAAGGAATGTGATCTCATGCCTGGACATTACTATCATCGGAGGGCGCAAACGCGTTCCATTTCCGATCCGTATAGTTCAACTCCTTATCCTGGACTCGATCCCTACAGCGAAGTTCCGCAAGTCGATTCCTCCGCCGTGGTGCCTTATGAGGCACCAGCGAGCATAACAGATGCCGCCGTGGTCACGCCAGACCCCGCCCCAGCCAAAGGAGGGCTGCTTGGCGGTCTTGGCAATCTTGGTAATCTCAACGATATTAAAGGTATTATTGACCGTATGGGCGGTATTGACGGGATTGTTGCTACGGTCGGCAAGGTACAAAAGATCATGTCTAGCGTGCAGCAATTTGCTCCGATGGCAAAACTGATTATGGGCTCGCTCCCAGCATTCAACAAAAACGCAAGCAAAAAAACGACAACACCAATTACTGAGGAACTGGATGAATATACACCACCACGCCGACGCCGGAAAAAGACATTGCGCAAAAGTACCACAACCCCGCGCAGACGTCCGCGCAAACGCACAAGAAAGTAGGCTATTTTATTTAAACCAACCTCGGCGCATAAACCACACCACCATCGCAACACTCAATAAGAACATAAAGAGCAGTACGCCAAAATATCCATATTTCCAGCCCAACTCGGGCATATTCGAAAAATTCATACCATAAATTCCTGCAATCAGCGTCAAGGGCATAAAAACGGTCGTAATTACAGTCAGCGTCTTCATAATTGAATTCATGCGATTGGAATTAAGCGATATGTAACTGTCTCTCAGGTCGGCTGTCATCTCGCGGTCGGCCTCCAGCATGTCCGTCAGCTTCAATAAATGATCATAGATATCCGTAAAATAAGCCATATGATCCCCCTGACCCTGCACATGCTGCGAATTTAAAACACGGTACATCAGATCACGCATCGGGACGATTGTACGGCGCAGCTTGAGCAACCTGCCACGCAGGTCAAACACCTGCTTCATTAATTCCTCTACCGATTCGTGTGCGCCCAAACCTTCCAGTTCGGCTAATTCATCCTCAATGATGAAAAGGCTTGGAAAATAGTTGTCTACCAGCTTGTCCATCACTGTATAAGCTGCAGCCAGCGGTCCGCGAGACCATATTTTGCGTTCGTTCGCATGCTCGACAATCCGCTCCCAGGCCTGATCCAGCTCCTCTAGTTCATGATGGTGATATGTAACCAAAAAACGGCTGCTAATAAACATATCCACCTCTTCCGCCTCTAATGTATCTACATCAAGCGCATGTACCACCAGAAACTGTACATTCTCGTAATAATCCAACTTGGGACGTTGCAGAACATGCATACAATCCTCTACAGCCAGCGGGTGAAAATGAAAATAACTCGTCAGCAGCTCTGACTCTTGATCTGTAGGCTCGTTAAAGTCAGCCCAGATCCATATGTAATCTTCCATGACAATCTGCTCTAACGGTTGTCCCACCGTCACCTGATGATCGTGCCCTATAGTCAATGTACGTATCACCGTACGTCCCCCTCGCATATACTGCCGTCTTATGTGTTATTTATATTTTATATAAGCCATTCCACATTATACAAATCTCAAGTTCTAGGTTTCATATGCTCTAATGAAGAAAAGGATATCTCCGGGCCAGCACGCTCCCGAAGATATCCTTAAAATAATTCATTCGTTACCCCTTAAATCTTTTTTCATTTCTTATACAGTTGTGGGATGCCCTGTTCCACCATTCAAATCGAATGATGCTTACTCGCTATATCCCCCTCGGCGCAGCAAGCAGAGCGCTGCGCCAATTCCCTCTGCCTATCCCACCTATTTAAAAGTGGGGCAGGCTTTTGCCAAGAAAGGAGCAGATTCAGCGGGCAGTAGCGGAGCGGTACATTTGAATCTGGAGAAGCGAAGCGCTCGCCTTTGCCCCTGAATTCTAACCTTTTCATGTGTTACATAATCCAAAAAAATTCAGAGGCAACAGCGATCGGAAGATCAAATGGAACGCGGAGCGGTCTCCTATGTCTTCGCCTGCACTCCCGGCAAACCCTGTCCCACTTACAATACTTTCTCCAAGAAACTTATAGTCCGCTCGTTTTTCGGATTACCAAATACCTCTTGCGGTGTTCCTTCTTCCACGATGTAACCACCGTCCATAAATACGACACGGTCACTTACTTCACGCGCAAAGCCCATCTCATGCGTTACGATCATCATCGTCATGCCTTCGCGAGCCAGATCTTTCATTACGCCGAGCACTTCGCCCACCATTTCAGGATCAAGCGCCGAGGTTGGCTCGTCGAACAGCATAATGTCTGGGTTCATTGCCAGCGCACGTGCAATCGCCACACGCTGCTTCTGACCGCCGGAAAGCTGTCCTGGCAATGCATCTGCCTTATCGGCCAAACCTACACGATCCAGCAGCTTCATAGCTGTCTCACGTGCCTCTGTCTTCGTCTGTTTGCCCAGTTCAGTCGGTGCGAACATAATGTTCTTGAGCACCGTCATATGCGGGAACAGATTGAAATGCTGAAACACCATCCCTATATTTTCACGGACCTTGTTAATGTCCACGTTTTTGTCACCTAATTTGTAATCATCGACGATGACCTCACCAGCTGTAATTTCCTCCAGCATATTCATACAACGTAAAAACGTACTTTTCCCTGAACCCGAAGGGCCAATGACGCATACAACTTCGCCTTCCCGCACTTGCATGTCAATGCCTTTCAGCACCTGGTTACTGCCATAGCTTTTTTTCAGGTTTTTAACGATAATTTTACCCACGGCGAACTCTCCCTTCAAGACGGTTGGAAATTTTGGTCAGGACTGTAATGACGATAAGATACATCACCGCAACGACCAGCCAAATATCAAAGGATTGGAACGTCCGTGCAATAATGATCTTGCCCGATTGAGTCAATTCAACCAGACCGATAACCGACAGAATGGACGTATCCTTCAACGTAATAACCAACTGATTGATAAACGACGGGATCATGATTTTCACGGCTTGTGGCAAAATGATCTTCAGCATGGCTGTCCGATACGGCAAACCAAGCGAACGAGCGGCTTCCATTTGTCCCGGATCAATGGACTGAATACCCCCGCGAATAATTTCGGTCACATAAGCACCAGCGTTTAGGGATAACGTCAACACCGCCGCGACAAAAAGCGGCATTTTAAAATCGAGTGCCTGTGGGATACCGAAGTAAATAAAGAATGCAAGTACGATCAATGGAATACCACGGAATACATCAACGAAAACAGTTGCAATACCGCGGAACACCTTGTTATGGCTCACTTTCATAAAGCCAAACACCAGTCCCAGCAAAAAGGCTACGAGCAAGGATACCAGGGTGTACAACAGCGTATTTCCCATCCCTTTAATCAACGCAGGCAGCGAAGCGGAAATGAGTTCCCAGCGGCTGCGTTCTACAGGAGCCACACCTTTGCCGGATTCTCCCAGGTATTTGGACATAATTTTGTCATATTCCCCGCTGTTACGAAGATTCACAAGCCCTGCATTGAATTTTTCTAGCAGCTCCGCATTTTTGCCTTGGTTGACAGCGAAACCGTAAGAGCCACCTTTTTCCTTATCAGTCACCAGCTTAAGACCATTATTCTGAGTCACACCGTATGCCAGTACCGGATAATCATCAAAGCAGGCAACCGAGTTACCTGTTTTAACTTCATCATACATTTGAGAAGAATCGTCGAACGGAACGGTAGTAAAGCCATATTTTGCCTTAATGGATTCCGCGAATGTGTAGCCTTGTGTTCCTGTTTTGACAGCGACACGCTGTCCTTTCAGGTCCTCATAGCGTTTAATCGTATCATTATCCTTACGGACCGCCATGACAACACCTGAGTCGAAATAGGGCTCAGAAAAATCAAATTTTTGCTTGCGTTCATCTGTAATACTCATCCCGGCAATGACACCATCCACTTGATTCGTTTCAAGGGCCTGCACTGCCGCGTTAAAGCCAAGTGGCTTAACGGTATACTCAAAATTCTGGTCCTTAGCAATAGCTGCCAGTAAATCCATATCAATTCCGACAAATTTACCATTTACATCTTCAAACTCAAAAGGCGCGAACGTTGTATCCGTGCCGATATCATACTTTGTTTTATTTTCTGCGTGGGCCACTACACCGAAATTACCGGCCAGGGCAACCACAGAAAACAAACAAATCATGAGTGCTATTAGTTTTCTTGGTTTTTGCATAAGATCCTCCAGTCAGTTGAACGGTTCAAAGTTTTCTGTTTATTCTACAGGAGTTATTAAAAATTGACTACTTTGATGTCAGGTATTTTTTAAAAAACATCTCATGGAACTATCTGGATGTGTAAACTTTAGAGATGTATTTTTGCCCGAGAATGCCAATAAGCCCCTGCCGCAAAAAGCGGACGGAAGCTTATTGTGTATCCTATATTGTATGTTCTTTTTCTAGAAACCATGAAGAAAACTAGAAAAGAATTTTGAATATCAAACCTGACAATAGCGCAGAAATTGGAATCGTTATTACCCAGGTTATTACAATACGACCAGCTAATGACCAGCGAACCGCACTAAAACGCTTCGCAGACCCTACACCCAGAATAGCCGAAGTAATGGCATGAGTGGTACTTACTGGCAAATGGAGTAAAGTAGCTGTGAATATAACGGAAGCCCCCGAAACATCGGCTGCAAATCCATTGATTGGGTCAATTTTAAAAATCTTAGTTCCCATCGTCTTGATGATCTTCCAGCCCCCAATAGACGTACCAAGCGCCATGGCTGTTGCAGCTGAAATTTTCACCCACATGGGTACTTCCAAATGATCTTGATACCCTGCCGAGACGAGTGCAAACGTGATAATCCCCATCGCCTTCTGAGCATCATTCGTACCATGCGTAAACGACTGAATAGCTGCCGTAATCACCTGCATGGTGCGAAAACCCTTGTTCACCGTATGCGGACTGCGATAAGCAAAGATGTATTTCAAAATCATCATCACAATGTAACCGACAACAAAAGCAATCAACGGGGAGAAAATAAGACCCTCAACAATCCCGATGAAGCCGCTCCAATTTAATTTATCCTGTCCTGCACCTACATACACCGCTCCGGCCAACGCACCAATCAATGCATGGGAAGAGGATGAAGGAATACCGAACCACCAAGTCAAGAGATTCCAGATAATGGCGGCGATCAACGTCGCAATGACGATATCAATTCCGTTCGTAAGCTTGGTTGGATCAGCGACACTTCCACCAATGGTCTTGGCAACCCCGGTAAACAAGATCGCTCCGAGAAAGTTCATAACCGCAGCCATAATAATCGCACGTCGCGGCGTCAATGCACGGGTCGAGACCGAAGTAGCAATTGCGTTCGCCGTATCATGAAATCCATTAATAAAATCAAATGCCAGAGCAAGAAAAATAACAATACCTAATACCAGTAAACTTGTATCCATGTAAAAGGACTCCCTTACGAGTTACGCATAATGATGGATTCCAGCATATTTGCAACATCCTCGCATGAATCCGTTGTCGTTTCAAGGCGTTCGTACAATTCTTTGCGTTTAATCAGCTCAATAGGATCAGTTACAGTTGCAAACAGGTTTTTGATGCAAATACGCAGTAATTCATCCCCCTGATTTTCCAAATCATTCAGGCGAATGGTGTATTCACGAATAGCCAGCAATTTTTTCTGTGAAAGCAAATGTACAGCCTTTTGAATTTCGTAAGCTGATTGACGCAAAATATCAGCGAACTGCACAATATACTCGTCCGGCTCTGTAATGTTGTACATATAAAAACGAGAGGCTGTCGCTTCAAGACCGTCCAGCACATCATCCATGGTCGTTGTCAGTTCCATGATATCGTCGCGTTCGAGCGGCGTAATGAAGGTCTTGTTCAACTCAGTAATAATCGTGTGTGTGTAATCATCACACTTATTTTCATACTTCTTCATCTCATTGGTAAACAAAGTCACATCTTGAAGATTTGAAGTATGTTGGGCAAAATAATCGGCTGCTTGCACGATCGTATCTGCCATATTTTCCAACGTCTCGAAGAATATATCCTTTTTCTTCAATCTCATAACGATTACCCCTTTACGAAAATATCCGCAACCTGTTTCGACTGCAATAGACAACCTTTGCTATCTTATCACACTCATCAATGTTTTTGTAATGTTTGTAAAAGCAAATTTCTAGATATACGTATACAATGCCCGACATGGAAGGTCATTATCCGACAATTTTTCCCTAAAAAGGAGTATTACGTTTTCTAATTTACTTCTATTGTTACATGTTCCGCTAGTAAAGTATCTGCAGGTACCACATGTATATAGGATGTACCTGGCGTTAACGGGATTTCAACCCCATTTTTCATAAACCGAATCGCATCGCCAGATATATGCTGCCATTCAGCACGTATTAGCTTTCCTTGTTGAAACACCATGGCTTCTCCGCTACCGTCCAGCTCAACACTTAGTCTACCTACATCATCCAACGTTCGATGCCTCGTGCTCATCACAATCACATTGGCCGCTGAGAGCTGTTGATTATTATTTTGATCTAGATGTGACTTTTCGTTCACAAAACGCTTATATCGTTGATCAGCTGGATCATAGGTATAAGATACGCGATAGCTTTTTAACAAAAATCGGATGTGCAAAGAGACAGCACTCTCGTCCACCATAACTGGAGTTTCGCCAGTTTTAAGATAACGATATACTGGAACCTCCGTCTGCTTGGCATACCCTTTGCTATCGCTTCCTTTACGCAGTCTGCTCACATCTGTGTATAAATTATGTGGAGGACGACGGTCTTTGCTTCGCCAGAAGTAAGCCCCTCCATTTGAAATCTCGTCCAGATGTTCCTTCCGCTGCTGCTGTAAAATCGCATAGGCATCTGTACTTCCCCCTGCATGTATCGGCAACGCACCATAGGTTTCGCCCAGTTCAATCAAATATGGCCGAATACTGCGGACCGGACCAATCTTCACATCACCACCATGACTTTGGAAAAAAGCTACCAAACGGGTAATTCCGCCTTCTGCAAGAACCTCATATACCATGTCTGCCTGGCTAAGCCCTGCCTGTGGACGCGCAGCCGGGGCATTGTTAATCATGACAGCCAGTGGCCGCTCCAAAACAGGCTGCTCCACCGGAAGCCCGGTAAGCGGAGCTGTAAATGCCGGAACAGATGGCTCCTTAGGCGGTTCAAGCATCTTCTTCTCTGTTTCTTGCTGGTTCGGTTGGGGAACGGATTCAGATTCACCCGTATTGGACAAAGCAGAACAAGATATCATTGTCATGCATAACAGAGCTGAGGCCATCACACGCAACCAATGATTTCGTTGAAACATGGGCCCGGACAAGTTCATCCCTCCACATCGTTATTTTTCTCATTATAAGCTTTATTTCCTGTTTTTGTCTTGATTGAGGCATTACCTCTCTATAGAATACTTATCTAAAGACATTAAAATTTAAAAAATATTCGAACTTTGTGATTTTTATCACAAATAACTGTAACTGAACCTAATACAATAAAGGTGTAGCAAAGATGATCATCCCAAACAAAATGAAATACAACCCATCATTATAGATTAAGAAAGAGGAGTGATTTGAATGTTTAACAACTGGTTACGTGAGAACAAAGTAGCAATGTGGCTGCTGACTGTAGTACGGGTTTATCTAGGTTATGAATGGATGACCCACGGACTTGAGAAGCTGACTGGCGGATTCGATGCAGGTGGATTTATCTCGGGGGCCATTGCTAAAACAGGTGGAGATCATCCCGCTGTACAAGGCTGGTGGGGATCGTTCCTTGAAGCCTTTGCCCTGCCGAATGTCGGTTTGTTTAACGTCCTGATCCCATTGGGTGAGTTCTTGGTCGGGGTTGGCCTACTGCTTGGTACATTGACTACACTGGCTACTTTGATGGCTATGGTTATGAACTTCTCGTTCCTGTTCTCGGGTACAGTAAGCACCAATGCAATCTACCTGTTGGTTGAAATCTTCCTTATCGTTGCTGGTGCAAATGCCGGAAGAATCGGCTTTGACCGTTGGGTACTGCCCTTCCTGCGTGGACTGTTTGGTAAAAATAAAGATACTTATCAAACGGACCCCAATCGAAAAATAGCTTAACTATCCAAAAAACAACCGTTATCCTCTGGCTAATGGTTGTTTTTTTGTGCAGCTATGCTGCTTCTCTTTGGTGTTTTTTGCAGCTATGCTCCTTCTCTTCGGTGTTTTTTGCCAGCTATGCTCCTTCTCTTCGGTGTTTTTGTGCAGCTATGCTGCTTGTATGTGTGACCATGCTACCCCTCCTCTATTTAAATGAACAAAGGAGTCCTCAAGTCCACTCTGACTTGGAGACTCCTTTTTCGGATTCATCTTCCCCCACAAACGTTTACAAGTTGGATACAACATGGAATGTTCACGATACATTTACCCTGTACACTACAGTTACATCAAAGAACGCAATGGAGGGTTATATCATGAAAAAAATCACCAAAGCCTACCTCATGCTCGCAGCAGTAACTTTCACAGTACAGACGATCGGATTGGGATCTACGACATCAGCCAAAGCAGCGACATCTACTACAATATCTCTAGCAGAAGGTGTGCAACATATTTCGAAAACCTTCGAGCAGCTACTACGCCAACCAGGCAAGCTACCTCAGGCATTCACTTATTTACAAAAGCATATCCAATCCATTCCGGCCTCTCAAGCTACCATCCTAGCACTACACTTGGAAAATGCACAGAAACAGCAATTGGATTCATATGCACAGACCTTATATCCGACCTCTGTTCAAACTAAGATTAATCAAGTCTATAAACCCGGTGATTCGTTCACTAATGTAATCAGTCGGACAAACGATGCAAAACTGAAAAAATTACTCACTCAATCAAGAGATGCCGGCTACAAACTTGAAACCGCAGAAGGCATGTTTTACCCAGTCATCAACTATGAAAAATATAAAGTATTCGGAAATGACATTACCGCAGATATCCGCAGCTATATTGACATCATGGCAACGGAATCTGGACAGCCGGCTACCAAGGATGCGGCATTACACATCGGTTATCAACAGTTAGCCGGAAGGGTGCTGGCGCAAGAGTCATTTATAACCCAATATCCACATTCCAATCGTACACAGGCAGTCAAATCATTACATGATCTCTATTTCTTCTATACTTTTTATGGTACGAACAATACACCACTATTCGATGATGACACCGGGAAGATTCGCCCCAATGCCAAAAAAGGGTATCAGCTCGTCATTCAACGCAACAGGGATTCGAAGAGTACCTACATTCAAAAGCTGAAGGCATTTATGACACTACTAGATCAAAATGAAGATAAGCGAACTTCGCAAGTATCCACCTGGCTAAAAAAGAACGTGCCTGCTAATTAATCAAAGTAGCATACACCAAAAGAACTTCCAACCCCACACACCATGTGGTTTCGGAAGTTCTTTTTCTTACATTTACAGATTAGTTTCTTGACCAAAAACCCAACAATTCAGGCTTAATGAGCCAAGGACATACGACTGAAAAAGCTTACGCGCGGAGCGATCATGATCGGCAGCTCCCATCACGTAAAACAAAGGTGAAAAATGCTCTATTCCATACGAAGGAACCGCCTGCTTGGCATACGGAGCCTTCTTGTCATATTGGAACAGATGACGCAAATTCCAGTCTTGAAGCTGCTGTGCGATCCAGTCATCATATTGAACGGCCCAATCGGCTGGCTCACTCGTCTGCTCGAGTGTCCGCAAGTTGTGGACCAAACCTCCACTACCGAGGATCAAAATCCCTTGATCACGCAGTGGCGCCAGCATCCGTCCAATCTCGTATTGCTCCTGAGGATCGCGCCGTGAATCAATGGATAAGGGTACGACCGGTATGTCCGCATCAGGATATATATGCCGCAAAACCACCCATACTCCATGATCCAGTCCCCGGTTCCGAACCGGCTGGTGGAACAGGTTATGCTGACTGAACAGATGCCCTATCTCCTCATACAGCTTTGGATCGCCTGGTGCAGGGTAATCAAGAGTGTACATTTCTTCAGGAAAGCCGTAGAAATCGTGCAACGCTGCATGCTGATCATCCGCGCCGATACATTGATCGGGGCTATCCCAATGCGCGGAAAAAATGACAATTCCTTTGGGTCGGGGCAGGCTCGCGCCCAGCTTTGCAAGAAAACTGGTATATGCGTTATTTTCTACAGCCAGTGTCGGTGAACCATGCGCAACAAAAATTGAGGGTAATGTCATCGCTGCCAACCTCCACACGCCAGTATAGTGTTACTCTTTCATTTTACTCCGGCGGAGGCACAATTTCCAATACAAACCGTTACACCCTGAAATCAGATCATCCAATGCTGCCAATCCCGTTGAATATTTTCTTGTTCATCCAGCCATTCCAGTGTGCGGTCAATCAGCTGTTGCCGCTCTTTACCTGATGAGAAAGTGTGATCTCCCTGAAAAATAATCTCCTTATCACAGCGTCCTTCTGGACGCATCCAGAACACCTTTTGAAACAGAAACGCATAATCCACAGGAATGATATCATCCGAGGTGCCATGAATAACGAGCACATCACCGTTAAATTTAACGGCCTCCTGGAACGGTTGGAATTGAGCTAATGACTCAAAATAAGCTGGTGTGAACTTATAGCCCAGGTAGTCTGCATGACCGGTTTTAACAGATTCGTCGTATACGCTTCGCTCCGTAATTTTGACAATGTCGTTGAATGGATAGCCGACAGCTGACCAAAGGACCAGGTTCTGTACTCTCTTGTCCCGAACAGCTGTGAGAAGGGCAACTGCGCCCCCCAAACTGTGACCGATCAACGTCACCTTAGTCGGGTCAATGTCCGCGCAATTCACGGCGTAATCCAACACAGTGCGTGTCTGATTGATCATGGATTCGAGCCCCTGCTTGCCGTATTCACCAGTGCTTTCTCCACAACCGGCAAAATCAAAGCGCAGTACAAAATACCCCCCTTCAGCCAGTTCACGCGCAGTCTTGACAAATAATCGATCGACTCCGATTCGATTGCCCACAAAACCGTGGCAAATAACAACGAGTGGAACACGTCTTTGACGCTCTCCCTCATTTGTACGGTTTGGATAATGAATTGTAGCGGCCAGTTCCTCATTTTCAAAACGAATTCCAATTTGCCGTTCCATCCTGATTCCCCCTGTTTCAAGCTTCATTACAGCATTTCATCATTCAAGCTCATATAGTAACGTGGAATATCCATCCAGAATGTTCATTCACTTTAATTCCGATAAGTTTAATAAGTTTTATAGTAAAGTCAGTCTATCATCGCCCTGCTTCCTTGTCAACCTGTCAGTTCATACCGATATGGAAGTAAACAAATGGCGCTCCCCAATGCTTGCCGGAGAACGCCATACTACTCGCTTATTAGAGTGCAATCTCTACATTAAAGTAGACGACTTGTTATTCGTAGCTGTGCCTGAACATTTGGTGGGTTTCGACTCGTCCCTCCCACTCCAGTTTACAAGAGGCGCCGTTATTTTGATCCTCATGCCACAGGCTGCGGTAGCTCTGTTCACCCAGTTCACCTGCAAATTCTGTGTCCTCAGCCAATTCAGTATCGTCCAATATACGGTACGTTGGAGATGTCCCTTGAACGCTCCGGTGACTCACGTTTGCAAGCAAGGCTCCCCCACTGTTCCCGTTCGGAGCACCTGTCAGTCGTTTTTGGACCGAATAATCTGCCTGGTTCTCCAGTTCCATGATGCCACATCCTCTCAACGTTTTATATTCAGGTTGCTCCATGCGCTCACCCTGTATCCAGTTTGAGGAGAATGCGGCGGTAATATACATAATGGATAAGCCTTTTGCCATCCGGCGTTTCCTCACGTATACTGTCTTTGTTACAAAATGGCGATTCCATCAGCTTGGAATACGATCATAAAGCAGGAGGAAGCAATGAATAAAGCAAAAAATTATACGCTTATTGCATGGGTTGCCTTGTCCATGTTTTTCTTGACACAGGCGATTATCGGTTGGTTTATCACATTTACAGGCGGGGATATCAAACCTTTTGAAAAAATTAGCCTTTCCACCCTCATCATCATCGCCGCAGGTGCCATTCTGCTGGTTGAAGCACTGATGAATTTCATGGATCGTCCGGAAGAAGGCGAGGAGACACAACAACCAGACCATGCTCCCGTGAAACCCCAAATGAATTTCAAATCTATCTTGATGTATGTAGTACTGGTTGTTGTCATTCTTGTCGCCGGACTTGCGCTGCGCAGTGTGCTGCCGGTATTCAAAATCTCACCATGGATGAATTTAGTGCTGGCGGCTATTGGCTTTATTGGACTCAAACCGATTTTTTTGCGTAAAAAACATTCATAACCTCGCAATTCTCACAGTGCTGGAGCTGCCTCATAACGGAATCGTAGCAGCTCCTTTTTATTTGCAATCAGCCATCTCACTTGAAGCTTGGGATCGTCAGAAAAACCGTATCCCCACCTGCAAGAAGATGCATGGGAAATACGGCTTGCTGTACTTTAGCATTTATTTGGAAAATAGTTGTTCTGCATTATCCAATGCAATTTTGTGCCCCATCGCGGAATAGTCCAGCCAAGGCTGTCCGTCCAGCATGTAGACATGACCTTGCTTCACAGCCTTAAGTCCTTGCCATACTGTATTCCCCTCCAGCTGCTTGTATACCTTTTGCGCATCCGTACCTTTACTAATAATAACCAGGATGGCATCGGCATTATAATCCGGCAAAACCTCTTGGGATACAACCTGGTAGGCCTTGTTGATCTTTTCCACACCTTTGGCTGGCTTCAAGCCTAAGTCCTGATACAATAACGGTCCTACTGGACGCTTCATCCCCATGACACGAACTTCTTTCGCTGTGACACGTACAGCCATGACAGTCCCGTCTCCGATTTTGGAATGAATGAGCTTTTTGACCCGTTCCCTCTGTGTATCATAATCTTTCAGAAAAGTGTCTGCCTGTGCTTCATGTTTAACCATGGCAGCTATTTTTTTCAATTGATCTTTCCATGTACCTTCATCCAAATCAAAAACCTCGGTTGGTGCAATTTTTTCAAACTTGGCCACATCAGTTCCTGAATATTTTTTGTCGAGGAAGATATGATCAGGTTGAAGTTCCAGTACCGCTTCCATATCGGGGTCTGTGACAACTCCCAGCTTACGAGTATTTTGAAGACGATCTTTTACATGGGGCAGAAAATCCTTCACATCTCCACCAATAACTGAACCTGCTGGAGTAATGCCCAATGCCAGCAGATTATTCGTCAAATGAATAGACATTGAGGCAATACGCGAATCCGCACTAATGGTGGTTTGGGCACTATCGTCCGCTTTCGTATCGCTAGCCTGTTTGTCTGCTGCTTGTCCACAAGCGGACAGCATGATCATGCATGCCACAAGAGACAGGGCTACCCATGAACGTTTAAGCCCTGAACCCTCAAATCTATTTTTTCTCATGAATATTCTCTCCTATACTATGGAAGCTCTATTTTATAATGTTAAATCGTCAAAACTTCTACTTCGTTGTTGTTCCGCACGCTGCATCATGTGCAGCTTTAGATTTCATATGTAACCTAATCCTATTGTCATTTGGTTCGGGATAACAAGAATAAAAAATACGGAGCTCCTATCACAGCAACCACTACACCTGCTGGAATCGCATTCGACTGAAATACCGAACGACCAATCGTATCTGCTGTGACCAGAATAACGACCCCGACCAAAGCGGCTACTGGCAGCAAATGCTGATACATCGGTCCAACCAGACGGCGAGCCAGATGAGGCGCAATCAGCCCAATAAAACCGATGCCTCCGGCCATGGATACGCTGGCGCTCGATAGAGCCACTGCTGCGCCCAGCAGTATTAAGCGCTGGCGCTTCACACTTGTACCAATTCCAGCTGCGGTCTCATCACCCAGCGACAGATTATTCAGGCTACGTGTCTGAGATAGAACATAGGGCAATACAATGACAATCCACGGTAGTAAAGCCACTGCATGTATCCAGTCCCGTCCCCATACGCTGCCAGCCAACCAACGTGCGGTAAATGCGTACGTATCCTCATCCAGCCGCAACGACCAATACAGCGTTATGGCGCTGAGCCCTGAGGCTACACCGATACCGGACAGAATCAATCGCACAGGCACGATTCCTCTGCTGCCACTATAGGACAACATAACAATCAGTACCGCCGCAACGACACCTCCTGCAAAGGTAAACAAGGGAATGAACAAGGCTACTGATCCTTCCAGATCGCGAAAAAAGCTAACATACATCACCAGGCCCAACGCAGCCCCCGCATGAAGGCCCAGCACTCCCGGATCTGCGAGTGCGTTTCGCGATAAGCCCTGCATGACTGCCCCGGCTGCACCCAGTCCCGCTCCAGCCAGCACTGTTACAACAATCCGCGGCAGACGGTATTCAAACAGAACCATATGATCACGTCCGCTCCCGCCGCCAAACAGTGTATCCAGCACGCGTAGCGGTGGAATACGAATCGTTCCGGTATTCAAACCCAGCACAAGAACAGCAAAGCTGATTCCAGCCAATACGAAGCAAACGAGCCAAGCCTTGGTCGTTCTTGTATCCCCTGTCCCTAGAGAGCGACTCACTATAATTCCCTCCTTTCCTTACGAGCGAGAAAGAGGAAAAAAGGTACTCCGATAAAAGACACCATAATTCCAATAGCTAGCTCCTCCGGTGGATTCGCCATTCTCGCTCCCAAATCAGCCAGCACTAGCAGCACGGCTCCCAATATTGCAGACAATGGTACGATCTGGCGATAATCCACACCGATCAGCTTGCGAGCAATATGTGGAACGACCAAGCCTACAAAGCCGATGGCCCCGGCAGCCGATACGGATAGCCCAGCCAGGACCACCACAGTCAGCAACCCCAACAGCCGGATACGCCGGAGATTTAGTCCCAGGTTCAATGCTACCTCATCGCCCATTGAAATCAATGAAATGGAGCGTGCGAGCCCCATAGACCAAGCGATCACAATAAGCAAAATCGGCGCAAGAATCTTAAGCTGCGACCATTTGATTCCGGCAACACCACCCGCATACCAGAAGGCTAGATCCTGACTTAGATCAAAATAAATCGCAATTCCCGAAGTCATGGAACCTAACAAGGCTGCTGTCACAGCTCCAGACACCGTTAGTCTCATGGGTGTCAGTCCTCCCGGCGCGGATGCCCCCAGCCCGAATACCAGTAAGGTACTCATCAGTGCCCCCAGGAACGACAATATAATTAACGTCCCATAAGGTAGATCGGGGAAAAAAGCAAAACTCACTGCAACTACAAACATCGCTCCTGCGTTAATGCCCAGCACACCTGTATCCCCCAACGGATTGCGTGTAATGCCTTGTATCAGAGAGCCTGCAACCGCCAGGGCAGCCCCAATGATAGCTGCACCGAGTACACGCGGCAATCGCAGCTCATGAATGATCCTGTGTGTCATCAGCGAACGATCATAGTGGAATACTGCCGACCACACCGTGCTTACGGTCAGGTCTTTGGCTCCAAAAGAAATGGCAGCGAATATGGCCAAGGTCAACAATACAGCAGAAGCTGTAAACAACAACGCCTGCCGAATCCTACCCGCTCGGAGCACCGGACGGGCTACAGAGGCTACTTCAGGAGCGTTCCTCTCTGTCGAAGCTGTATGTTTGTCCATGCTGTCTTTAGACTGCATTCGGTGAGGTCACTCCCTCCATACCTGAAAGCCACCATGGCTCTCATTACGATAACGTCAATGATAATGATTATCAACTTGATACATAATAGCATGTTTCTATGACATTGCAAGCCAAAAACTGTTCCCCCATTAGGAGGAACAGTTTTTAGATATACCTATGTGAGATCGCTGTAAATGATTTCAAGTAATCCTCTATTTAATACGTAGGCCAGCCTGCGGAATCCCATTTCAAATCACTAATCAGCAGCTTTGGATTTCCGCCATCGGTGGCATCATAGGCATGACGCGCAATCACACTGTTGTTATAGACAGATTGTCCGCCCGGTCCCTTCCAGCGATCATTCCCCGCATCCAATATCGTTCCACCGCCGTCCATCATGCTTTTTCCGCTCTTGTCCACATATGGCCCAGTGATATTGGTGGAGCGACCATAAACGATTTTGTAATTACTGTTCACGCCTTTGCAGCAGTTATCAATGGAAGCAAACAGATAATAATAGCCATTGCGGTATGTAACATGCGGTGCTTCCAAACCACCAGCTGTACGTCTAGCAATAGAATAAATCTGACCCGTAGGCTTCATCGTATTTTTATCCAGTCGAGTCACTTTCAAGCCCGTATTCCATGAACCGAAGGAAAGCCACGGGTTACCGGAAGCGTCAATGACCAGATTCGGGTCAATCGCATTATAATCGTCAGAATCCGTTGTACGCAGCACCAGTCCATCATCTCTCCAGCTTCCTGCGCCAATGCTCGTTGCTGAAGTCAAGCCAATGGCCGAAGTACGAGACCCAAAAGTAGAAATGGAATAGTACACCCACACACGTCCATTGTACTTTTGAGCATCCGGTGCCCACACATCATTTGGGGTTTGTTTAGGTACATACGATTTCCACCATGATGGCGGCGACAAGAATATTTGCGGCAATCTGTAAAAATTACGGCCGTCATCTGATCTTTGAACCTGTATTCCCTGTCCTGTGGAGAAAATATACCATGCATTGCCTTCCTTCGTGATGGATGGATCATGTACTGCCACATCGCCTGTTAACGCCCAATGCTCGGCCGATGTGGACGGCACCACGGACAGCAACAAAGCAGCCGAAGTTACGGCAGCAAACGCTGTTCGGGCGAATTTACCCTGTACTGATTTTTTCCATGCTTTCAACATTCTTTCGCACCTCCGAATAAGTATCTTATAATGAGAAATTTGGTGATACGTCTATTACGTTAGTGTTTTCGCTTATGAAGTTACACATATATTAACCTATTAACTTCATTTTTGTAAACGCTTTATTTCAAATAAAAAGAAATTCATAAACTACGCATAACATTGCATATACAAAAAAAAAGAGCCCGTAGGCTCCTTGTTAGATTAGCATATTAAACAGATTCTCATTTTTGTTTAATTCCGTATATTGAATCCCTTTGCGATTCATCCGTTCAATTAAAGGAAGATAGTCCTCCTTGTGGAACAACTCAATGCCGACCAGCGCCGGGCCATTTTCCTTATCATTCTTTTTCGTATACTCAAACCTTGTGATGTCATCGTCTGGTCCAAGCACATCCTGAAGAAACTCACGCAGTGCCCCTGCTCTTTGCGGGAAATTAACCATGAAATAATGTTTTAGCCCTTCGTATATCAGGGAGCGTTCCTTAATCTCCTGCATACGATCAATATCGTTATTGCCACCACTGACGATACAGACTACTGTTTTGCCTTGAATCTGCTCACGATACAGATCAAGTGCTGCTACAGGCAGCGAGCCCGCAGGCTCCACAACAATCGCATTTTCATTATACAGCGCCAGAATCGCTGTACATGCCTTGCCCTCCGGTACCTTCACAATATCATCCAAGGTATGTTTACAAATGTCATACGTTAACTGACCCACTCGCTTCACCGCAGCACCGTCAACAAACTTGTCTATTTGCTCCAGTGTAACGACCTTGTTCAAACGCATCGCTTCCGTCATTGATGCTGCGCCCAGGGGCTCTACGCCGATTACTTTGGTGGTCGGACTCACAGTTTTAACATATGTGCTTACGCCTGCCGCCAAACCGCCGCCGCCAATCGTCACGAACATATAGTCCGCAGGTGTATCCAGACTCTCCATCACTTCCATCGCAATCGTACCATTACCCGCGATAATTTTCGGCTGATCGAACGGATGGATGAAGGTCATTCCCTGCTCGCTACACACCTTCATAGCCTCGTCATAAGCATCGTCAAATGTATCTCCGGTCAAAATAACCTCTACACTGTCTCCGCCAAAGCGACGTACCTGCTTCACCTTCTGATTAGGCGTTGTGCTCGGCATAAATATTTTACCGTGGATGCCGAGCGCGTTACATGAAAAAGCCACACCTTGTGCATGATTACCCGCACTCGCACACACGATCCCTTTTTCCATCTGCTCAGGAGTCAAGCTGCGGATCATGTTGTAAGCTCCACGGATTTTAAAGGACCGCACAACTTGGAGATCCTCTCGTTTCAGATACACATTACAGTTATATTTGGCCGATAGGACGGCATCCCTCTGTAAAGGTGTACGAACAATCACCTCACGCAGCATATGATGCGCCCGTACAATATCCTCCATGCCAACGGTTGACGCTGTGGCCGGCTCAGTTTTCTGGGTTTCTGTTGGTTCCATAGGTTCTCCACGCTCCGCCTGAATATTTCTGTATTGAGCATTTTGCATAAATCCCAAGAGCGATTTCAAATCAGTGATATATAGATCGAATCGGTTTAGTTCGTCTATATATTAAACTTTTGAGCGTTAGGAATCGAATTATGCAAAGTGCTATATTTGAAATCTTTCAAACATCATACCACGTTTACCTATAGCTTGTGCAGTTGATAGTCATGAAAATGAGAATGAAAATCATTGAGTTCATAAAAAAACAGGCCGAGACAATGCCCGGCCCGCCTTTCCTGACTCTATACATTTCTTGTATTCAGTCGACTCATTCAGCACCGCAATGATTATCCTTTCACCCCGCCTGCAGTCATCCCTTCAATAAAGTAACGCTGGAAGAACAGAAACACGACGAGAATCGGCAAAATAGCCAGGACTGAACCGGCAATCAGCACATCATAATTGTTGCCATATGGCGTCAGCAGACTGGACAGACCGATTGGCAGTGTCAGCATGTCGTTAGTACGCAATACGATCATCGGCCACAGGAAGTTATTCCAACTGTTCATAGCTTGTAAAATAGCCATTGCCGCAAAGGCAGGTGCCATCAGAGGCATCATAATCCGCACAAAAATACCATACTCTGAACAGCCGTCAACCCGTGCAGCATCCATAAAGTCCTTGGGTACCCCGCTTAAATATTGACGGAAGAAAAAGATCGGAATCGGTGCGACGACAAATGGCAAAATCACACCCCATACCGTATTGATCAGCTTCATACCGATCATGAGTTTGTAAAGTGGCAGCATAATAATTTCTACCGGGATCATCATCACGACCAACACCAGTGTAAAAATCACATTTTTCAGTCTAAAACGATACATCTCCAGGCCATACCCGACCATCGCGGACAATATCAGACATAACACCGTAAACAAGATAGTAATGACAAGACTATTCCAGTACCATTGAAAATAATCCGTCGTCCCCTGAAAGATGAACGCATAGTTTTTTAAGGACATGATGGCCCACTCCAGCTTGAGATTCAAGCCGTAGCGCAACAGCTCCGTTGATGGCTTGAATGAGGCAAGCGTCACGGCAAATAGCGGAAACAGGGCGAACCCGGCAAACAGAATGAACAGGACAACGAGAAATGCAGATAACGGGCCTTTTTGTTTCTGAGCCATCGCTTAATCCTCCTTCCGAAACATGCCAAAAAATTTGAGCTGGATCAGGTTCAGTACTAATGTGAATACGAGCAATACAATACCCACCGCTGCTCCAAAGCCCATGCTGTTCTGTTCCAGACCTTGGCGATAGAGATAGCCAACGATCGTCAATCCAATATCATTCGGAGAGTTGTTTCCGTTCCACAGCATATAGCTCTCGGTGAACATGGACAATCCGGCATAAATACTGATCGTAAATACGTAGATTGTCACGGGTTTTAGCATAGGAATCGTAATCCGCCAAAATGAATCAAAGCGGCTTGCCCCATCGATCTGAGCAGCTTCATACAACTCGGGAGGAATGTTCTGTAACCCCGACATGTAGTACAGCATGTTTACCCCCAGCCATCTCCATAAGGCCAGCACGATCAACGCTAAAAAGCCGGTGTTCGCATTCATTAGCCATTTGTAAGGCTCAAGACCGAATATCCCCAACAGGGAGTTCATCAGCGAGCCATCCAATTCCCCGAACATGAGTCGGAAGATTGTTCCTGCTACCACCACTGAGGTAAGTGCGGGTATGAACATTACGGAACGAAACAGCCCTCTACCCGGCATTTTAGGCGAATTTAGCAATACCGCCAGTACCAGTGGCAGAGGAATCAACACGACCAGTGTAAGCAGCGTGTACAGGACACTGTTCAATATTGCTTTTCCAAATGTAGGATTCATTAAATCCTTATAATTTTCCAGGCCAACATAAGTTGTTATCCCAGGCAAGACTTCCTGAAAGCTCATAATGACCGTCGAGATGACCGGATACGCAAAAAACAGCGCAAAGGACAGTAAAAATGGAAGGACAAATACATACGGTGCCGTACGACTGGAATGAATAAAGCGGCTCCATTGGCTTCTGGTCGGACGCTGAGTTTTTGGCGGCTGACCTGTCGGTACATTAGCGTTCGTATGAACGGGCGTTGCCATGAATCTCACTCCCTTTCCTGTTGGGGTCTATCTCAGTTCATCTGCTAGCTCATGCAGCACCGTGGCTGGATCTTCGCCACTCTGTAGTGTCCGATAAAGTATTTTATTACGTACAGCACTGGCGATGTCAGGCGTTTTCGGTCCAATATGCACCGCATTGATTTCATCTTTTACTTCGATCAGCGTATCAAAAATATTCGTTCCGAAATAATCCGTAAATTTATTTTTGGCTTTGGCTTCCGGCATAGTCCACACTTCACTGCGGATGGGATCAAACCCTAGTTGCTTCCAAATCTCCACATTCCCTTGCTTGGACAGCTTGGCAAAGGCTAGAAAACGCATCGCCAAATCCTGGTGCTTCGATTGGTTCGTGACTACCGTTCCGGTCCCGCCCATACCTGCTGAGCGATAGCCGCCTTTTTCCCACGCCGGCATCGGTCTAATGATGACTTTTCCTTTCAAGTCAGGCATGTAATCCGTAAAACGTCCCATATACCACATCGGCATCCACACTGAAGCGGCCCCGCCTTTGTTCATAAACCCGTAGTATTCCTCCATATGATGCCCGCCACCCGGTGCGGGAATAGCGATTTTGTCTTTTATCATCTGTTGGAGAAACTCAAGTGTTTTAATATTGGTTTCGTTATCCAGCGTCAACTCGCCCTTGTCATCCAAAAAATCTGAATTTTGCTGGGAGATCATCGGCCAGTAGCTCCACAGGTCATTGGTCTCCAAGGTCGCCATCGGCTTGCCCGTTTTGGCCAGCACTTGCTTGCCAGCAGCAGCGTAGTCTGCCCAGGTAACGATGGAATCCGGGTCTACCCCCGCCTGATCCATAATCTCTTTATTGTAATACATCACTTCGGCTCCAACGTGAAAGTCAATGCCGTAATACTTACCGTCTTTGCCGTAAATCTGTACTCTGGAAGGCACAATGTTATTGATCTCAGGGTCAATCACCGGATTGAGCGGGACCAATTGCGGTATTCCTTTGAGGAAATTACCAATTTTGTTGACCTCAATATCCGCGATATCTGGCGCTCCCACCCCTGATTGCAACGCAATCGAGAGCTTGCTGTGGTGGTTGTCATAAGGAAATGTATTCGCTTTCAAATTAATCAATTCATCAGGGTGCTGTTGGTTCCATTGGTCAGCCATTTGCAGAAAAAACTTCTCATGCAGTTCATTGAATGTCCATAATACAAGTTCTGTTCCCGGCCCATCCTTTTCATCAGTCTTGAAAGAACAACCTTGCAGCAGTCCAGCCATCAAAACCACCGCCATAAGCATCAAAGCCATGCTTTTTCTTCGCAGCAGCATATCCTTCCCCCTTCGCATGATGAAATCCTAATTCGTAAATGATTGCGCTTTCTTTTATTATTTAACATCAATACAAATTAGTTTACAACAATATTATTCAAAAAAATTTGTTTTTGTGTAAAACAGATCTCATTGCATTATAGGGGGAAAATGAATTGGATGGGAATATGATGATTTCTGCATAAAAAAACGACCCAACTCCAATTGAAACTCGGAGTTGGGTCGCGCTATGTTAACTACTCTTGCGAATGTGCTGCTTCGTCTTTCACTTCTTCTCGAAATGATCTAATACTTTGTTTACGACGATTATTTTTTTCTTCGATCTGCTGACGCTCCTCATTGCTGATTTCAGAGGAAAATTCGTTTAGATATCCTTCAGCCTCATGAAGATTCTGCAATGTATTCTGAATATTTTGTTGCAAATGCTCCACATTATCTGCTCGATTATCCGGTTTTGCCATCGGTTTGACGCCTCCTAATCATAGAATCGCTCACTAGAGCGCTAAACCGTAGCTTGATCGTTATCGAGTTATTTTATACATTAAAATGCTTTCCAAACCATCGGCCTGCGGCTTCGGCTTCAGTGCGAGTCAATTGATGACCATTGCGTTCCAAGTAGGCTTCTACCTGTGCTCCGGCCCCTTCCAGCAGGGCTTGCAGCTCCTGAGATTCCACCGCTGGAACAATCGGGTCATTTTCACCGGAAGACAGAAATACAGGGACACCGTTCAAGTCCGGCAGTTCCAGCCCTCGCAATGGCACCATAGCATGATGGAGAATGGCCCCACGTAGCGCTTTTGCATCATGGAAGAGCATACTGGCTGCTATGTTGGCTCCATTGGAATAGCCCAGAGCCACCACGTTGTTACGGTCAAAATCATATTGCTCTGCAGCTGAATCAACAAATTCGCTTAGTTCTTTGGTACGGAATACGAGATCCTCAATGTCGAACACACCCTCTGCCAAACGGCGAAAGAAGCGCGGCATTCCATTTTCCAGCACATTACCTCTCACACCTAAGACAGATGCGCCTGGTGCAACCAAATCAGCCAATGGTAGCAAGTCTTGTTCATTCCCACCGGTACCGTGCAACAGCAAAATAACCGGAGCTTGCGGATCATTTCCTTTACGAAAGACGTGTTTCATATCTATTCCCTCCTCCAATTAACTTTAAATTAAGAATCTTATTTTTGTATAATTTGATTATAGCCCATTTCACTGCTTTATACAAACATAATTGACCTCGTTAATTTTTTCTAAAATGATGTCTTGTTCCATTGACATGTAGTATAGCTTTATTTTACTATGTGATTAGATATTTAGAGAATTATCTAAATATCTAAAGGAGTGAGCAAACTTTGAATGATGCCTTCAAAGCCTTGGCTGATCCGACCCGGCGCAAAATATTGCAGCTTTTGAAAGAGAAAAGCATGAGCGCGGGCGACGTCGCTGAGCATTTTCAAATCAGCAAGCCCAGCATATCCCACCATCTGAATTTGCTGAAGCAGGCGGGGCTTGTGCTGGATGAGCGACAGGGGCAAAGCATTATTTACACCTTGCATACAACAGTTGTGGCGGATGTCATCGGCTGGATGTTCAGTATCGCCCAATCGGATGCCCCTGTAAAACCAACTTCGAATGATATTAAGGATACGGAGGGGTCTGAATGAAGTTCCGAACACGTTGGAGCTTGACGGATGTTTTGACGACTTTGCTTGCCTTATCACCTGCTATAGGCGCTTTACTACTGTATAACCGGCTTCCCGATGTGCTGGCCTCTCATTTTAGCATGGACAATACCGCAGACGGGTATATGAGTAAAAACAGTTCTATTCTCATGCTGGTGCTATTGGGGCTGGTGCCTTTGCTCCTTCGGCTATCCCGCTACATGGACCCCAACAGAGCAAATTTCAAGAAATTTACTAAAGCCTATGAGGTTACGCGTGTAGGCACTTCGCTCATTCTCGCTATAGCCGGTTGGGGAATGCTGCTGTATAACCTGAATTATCGGCTACAGATGCTTACGATCCTTTATGGAGTGCTGGGTCTGATGCTGCTGGTGCTGGGTAATTATATGACTCAGGTACAGCCAAACTATACCTTCGGTATCCGCACGCCATGGACTCTGTCCAATCCGGAGGTATGGCGTAAAACGCACCGTTTTGGCGGACCTATGATGATGCTCGGTGGTGCTTCGGGCTTGGTAGCGGCATGGGTCGATGGAGTGGCGGGCACCGTCATTTTTCTCACCGGGCTGTTTATATCCGTCGTCATTCCTGTACTCTACTCCTTCCTACTGCATCGCAAAATAAATCATCAGTAGGGATAAACAAGGAACCTCCCAAACCACGATAAACGCAGAATGGGAGGTTCTTTGTACATCTACATATTCCATTAGAACAACAGCTTATCGGGATGAGTACCCACACGCTCATCCAGATGAAGACCATTAATTCGGTCAATATCCTCAGTCGTCAGTTCAAAATCGAACAAATCGGCATTCTCGCGGATACGATGCGCGGTAACCGATTTGGGAATCGTTACAATTCCCCGATCCAGATGCCAACGCAAAATAACCTGAGAAGTCGTTTTGCCGTATTTGGCAGCAATCTCAACGATATCTGGCTGCTCCGTCAGTTTCCCCTTCATCAGAGGACTCCACGATTCAAGCTGGATCTGGTGTTCCCGGCAGTATTGATGCAGCTCCTGCTGAGTCAGACGCGGGTGAAGCTCTACCTGATTAATGACAGGTACAATATTACTGTCTTTCAGGAGGTTTTCGAGATGGTGAATTTGGAAGTTGCTTACTCCAATCGCGCGTACGCTTCCTTCTTCATACAGCCGTTCGAACGCCTTCCAAGTTTCCTTGTACTTGTCCTTGCCAGGCCAATGGATAAGGTACAGATCAATGATATCCAGGCCCAACCGCTTGCAGCTTTCCTCGAAAGCACGCAGTGTTGAATCGTAGCCCTGATCTTGATTCCATAGCTTAGTGGTCACAAACAGATTGTCTCTGTCCGCTCCACTGTCACGAATGGCTTGTCCGACCAGTTCCTCATTGCCGTAGATCGCCGCGGTATCAATGTGACGGTAACCGACCTTAATAGCTGTTTTGACTGCTTCGTAAACCTCATTGCCTTCCGCCTTGTATGTACCAAAACCAAGCCAAGGCATCTGAACTCCGTTATTTAGTAAAGCTGTATCCGCAATATTCCCCATGTCTATCTCCTCCTATTCCTAGTTATAAATTATCCAACGGGATAATTACAGTTTAGTTGCATCCTGAAAAGCATTCACTTCAAGCGGAGCAGCCAACAATTCTTTAGCTGCAGCAACAAATGCCTGGAAATGGGCAGACTTGTTATGGAAATCTACAGCAGCAGCATCCTTCCACTCTTCAACCATCGTAAATGCGTTGGGATCATTCAAATCCTGCATTAACGTATAGCGTACATTGCCTTCTTCAGCTTGTGATGCGCTGATCAACCCTTGGGTTTGTTGCAAAAAGGTCTCTCTCTTTTCTGGTAAAACTTTCATATCGGCATGAATAATAATCATAATATTTTCCTCCTCGTATTATGTAACTATTTCTATTATAGACCATTCTTTCGATAGATTAAAAGTGCGGCCGTTTCTGGAATACAGTAAAATGATTCATATTGGGGTGTTTATCCGCTGATCAACTGCTCCTATATTTTGTTTAATGGCGGTGAAGGCATGTGCGTTTTCAGACAAAATTAATGGTATTCATATCCCTTTTAGTGCTAGTCGTTACCGGGCTGTTGGGATTATCCCTGCGTTATATGATTACCTCCGCCTTGTACGAAGAGATTGGGAAAAGGGCACTGACTGTGGCCAATACGCTTGCGGTAGATGCACAGGTCAGGGATGCTCTAGAACAGACCGACACGACGCAATTACGTGTTCGGATCAACGAAGCAGTGAAACCTGTCCAAGCCAGCACCGGCGCTGATTTTATTACGATTGCAGATCGTCATCTCATTCGGCAATGGCATGTTAACCCGGAACGCATTGGGCAGCCTATGATGGACCCGCTGAATAATAAGGTGCTGCAAGGACAGTCCTTTATTACGGAATCCACCGGCTCTCTCGGACCGTCACTGCGAGCCAAAACCGCAGTCTATGATGAACAAGGCCGAGCTATCGGACTCGTTTCTGTAGGTTTCCTGATGACAGATGTGGCGCAAAATATTCGTACATACACATATACATGGCTGTGGTTCATGGTAGGCGCGCTAATGATCGGCATATTAGGAAGTCTGGTTATAGCACGACGGGTAAGGCACGAACTGCATGGGCTGGAGCCAGTGGAGATTGGACGTTTGTATCAGGAAAAGCAAGCCATTCTCGAATCCATAGGTGAAGGGATTATCGCGGTTAATAGCAGTGGACAAGTCACACTTGCCAATCCACAAGCCGTCCGTTTGCTTGGTCTCCCTCCGGAAACTAGCCTCTATGGATGCGAGCTTCGTCACTTGGCGGGCGCGGCATATCAGCTGGCAGATGTACTTGCTACAGATCTTATCGAAAAGAATCCTAGCATGAAGCCGGATCAGGAACAAAACGTATTCAATGAGGAAATTGAGCTCCAACAACGAGTCGTAGTCGTCAGCCGTGTACCGATCAAGGATCGATTCGGACGAATGCTAGGCACCGTTGCCAGCCTGCGTGACAAAACAGAGCTGCTTCGCATGACGCGGCAGTTGACAGAGGTCAAGGATTATGCGGACGTGTTACGATCACAAACACATGAATATACCAATCGGCTATATCTCATATCCGGCCTGATTCAGTTGGAGTGTTATGACGAAGCAGTGGACTTTATTACTCAGGAATCGGAAGAGTATCGTGTACATAGTTCCGTTTCGTCTTCTCTTTCACCCGATTCAATCATCGCCAGCCTGCTGATCAGCAAGAAAAAACAGGCGTTGGAAAAAGGGATTGTACTCCATTCATATATAAAAGGAGCATTTTCAACCCCGTCTCCTGCGTTGGAGTGGTCGCTTCTTGCTACCATTGCCGGAAACCTGCTGGACAATGCTATGGAAGCAGTTGCAATAGGCTCTATACCTGACGGACAGGTCTGGTTCCGGCTTGAAGAAATGACTGAAGCTATCGTCGTCGAAGTTATGGATAATGGATCGGGTATTTCGGAGGATATCCAGGAAAAACTGTTCGTTAAGGGAGCATCAACTAAAGCAGAGGCAGGACACGGATATGGCCTTGCTCTCGTGCAGGAGTATACCGAACGAATGAGTGGCTCCATAAAAGTACATGAACGGCCTGGTGGAGGTAGCATTTTTGAAGTATACATTCCTTTAATTAGAACAGACACGAATCATGATGTAAAAGGAGGTTACGGCCATGAATGAGCGGGTATTATCGGACATTGAGGTTCTTATTATTGAAGATGATCCGCGAATTGCGGAGATTAACCGACGATTTATTGAAAAGGTGGACGGGTTCACCGTATGTGCAATAGCAACGAACGAATTTGAGGCAAAGCTTCAACTGGATGTATTGCGACCGTCTTTACCCGTGCTGGATGTTTATTTTCCCGATACGAATGGTCTAACCCTACTATCGTTCATCAAGCAACACTATCCAGCTACAGATGTCATTATGCTGACTGCCGCCAAAGAAGCTGAAACTGTGGTACAAGCGGTTCGAGCAGGCGTATTTGATTTTATCGTAAAGCCGCTCGTATTCGAGAGATTGCGGGCGACCTTAGAGGAATATGCTCGTTTTCGCCGCCAAGTCACAACATGGCAAGAAGAACACTCTACGGTGGAGCAATCGGAAATTGACCGTCTGCTTCAAAGCGCGGGCACGGGTCCGATGACGGGTAACGGAGTAGGAGAGCTATGGGCCAAAGGCATTGATAAAGTCACTTGCGAAAAGGTGCTTGATCTCCTGAACCGACGAGGTGAGGTAACTACAGGTACAGTGGGAATTGAGCTAGGTATGAGCCGATCTACCGCCAGAAGGTATCTGGAATATTTAGTGGAAAGTGGCGATGCTCACCACGATCAGGTATACGGAACTGTCGGCAGACCGGAGCGTATCTATCGCAGACGGCAGGAAAATGCATAAACCACCAATTCATACGTCTGGTCTCTTCCATCCTCTCATCTCGCTTGTGATTTTAATGAACTTAATTCTCATAATAGGCTAAAACGGTTTAAATGATCACATTATTTACGTCCCCTTTCCCGGTTGCTAGAATGGTCAACAGTTAGTTAATTGATAATGATTATCAGTTTCTCTGGTAAGCATATTTGGAACGGGGGACAACATATGGCAACACCGAAACAGCCACTACGTACAGGCGTGCTGCTTGCAGCGATTCTGGTACTACTGACGGCCGTTATGGCGGGATGTGGAGGCCAGTCACAAAATAATAACGCAGCAGCACCTCAAACCACAGGCGACACTCGAACGATCAAACATGAGATGGGAGAAACCAAAGTTACAGGCAAACCCAAAAGAATCGTGACGTTGGAATTCTCTTTTGTCGATGCTGCTACCCAACTGGGCGTGATGCCTGTCGGCATAGCTCAGGAAAATGATGATGATATCGATGGGCTGCTTGGCAAAAGAATCGACTTTACACCTGTCGGCACACGCAAACAGCCGAACCTGGAAACGATCAGCTCTTTGAAGCCCGATTTGATTATTGCTGATCTGAATCGTCATAAGAGCATATACAAAGAACTAAGTGAGATTGCTCCTACCATTATTCTAAAGAGCCGCAATTCCTCTTATGAGCAAAACCTGGCATCCTTCGGCGTTATCGCTGACGCGTTGGGTGAGAAGGAAAAGGGTGAGCAAATTCTCGCAGCACATAAAGCTACAATGGCAAAGCTGAAAGAAGGCATCCAAGCTGGTGAGTCACGTAGCGTATTGCTTGGGGTATTTCGTTCTGATTCACTATCGGCTCACGGCGCTTCATCTTTTGATGGACAACTGCTGGAGCAAGCAGGCATCCACAATGCCCTTCAAAATACAAGCGAGCCTACAGTCAAGCTGACACTGGAGCAGATTGCACAAGCTGATCCGGACGTGATCTTCTTAGTGGAAGCCGATGAGAAGCTGCTTGCAGAATGGAAGCAAAATCCGTTATGGCAAAACATTACGGCCGTGAAAAAAGGGGAAGTTTACGAAGTAAACCGGGCACTGTGGACCCGGTACCGTGGACTCGGCTCTGCCGAGAAAATACTGGAGCAAGCGATTTCGCTTCTGTATCCCGCGCAAACTAAAGGAGACGGCTCCCGTTGATCGGACAAGCCTTACGCGACCGGCTAAATAAGCCGGTCTTCTTTGCACTTCTATTCGCGCTGCTGGCTGGACTATTGCTGAGCGTGGCGATTGGCCCAGTCAGGATGGACATCCCCACCATGCTGACTGCACTATTCACCGAGCATCCGTCCAAGGATCAGCTCATTATCTTGACGATACGCCTGCCACGTGCCGTCATTGGTCTGATCGTCGGCGCCGGGCTTGCCGTGGCCGGAGCGCTGATGCAGGCCATCACACGCAACCCACTGGCTTCTCCGCAGGTATTTGGGGTCAGCTCTGGCGCTTCGCTGGCTGTCGTCCTGTCGGTCGTGCTGCTGCCGAATATCGGGTCGTCCGGCAGCATTTATTTTGCTTTTGCCGGAGCGATCGCAGGTGGCTCCTTCGTATATGCGCTGGCCGGAACGGCGGGCATGACGCCAGTCAAGCTGGCTCTTGCCGGGATGGCTGTGCATCTGCTGCTGGCCTCTGTCACTCAGGGACTGCTCGTGTTCAACGAGCAGATATCCGATGTACTGTATTGGCTCGCTGGCGCCATCGACGGGTCTACTTGGGCCGACACGCGTCTGGTGCTGCCATGGTTCGCCGTCGGTATGATCCTTGCACTGGCGCTGGCCCCCTCGCTATCTGTGCTTAGCCTTGGTACAGAGGTCGCACAGGGACTGGGACAAAACGTACGGCTTGTCCGCTTACTGGCCTCGGTCTCAGTTATTATGCTGGCAGGCTCTGCTGTAGCGGTAGCTGGGGCCATCGGCTTTGTGGGTCTGATGGTGCCGAATATCATTAAGGTATTTACAGGCGACAATTACAAACGGGTCATCCCCCTGTCTGCAATCTGCGGAGCTCTGCTGCTGACATATGCGGACGTGCTTGGACGATTTATTGCCTTTCCTTATGAATCGCCCGTTGGTATTGTAACCGCGCTGGTGGGTGCGCCCTTCTTTTTATATCTGGTGCACAAGAATGGGAGGGCTTCACGATGAAAAAGCTGTGGATTTTACTCGTGCTCATGCTAGGTATTTCTTTTATTGCTATTGGCGTGGGCAGCACTTACATTACACCCGCTGAGCTGATCACGGCACTGACTGACCCAAATGCCTCTTCCTGGTTCATCGTTCACCATTATCGACTGCCTCGTGACCTGCTGGCCATCATGGCCGGTGCTGGTCTTGCTGTAGCCGGCGTGCTACTGCAAGGCATGATTCGCAACCCACTGGCTTCGCCGGATGTGGTGGGTGTATCCAAGGGAGCCGGCTTTGCTGCGGTTCTCGTCATCGTGCTGCTCCCCTCATCCCCGGTGGCGCTACTGCCTGTCGCTGCCTTTGTCGGTGCCGGGTTAGCTGCACTACTGCTCGTACAGCTTTCGATGAGGGGAGGCATGCGTCCTAATATGCTAGCCTTAACCGGGCTGGCGGTAGGTGCTATCTTCCAGGCTGCGACCGATTATATTCTGGTCAAATATCCACTCGAAGCCAGCGATACGCTGACTTGGCTAGCTGGAAGCTTGTGGGGCAAAGGCTGGGATGAAGTATATGGGCTTTTGCCATGGTTAATTGTATTGCTGCCTCTCGCCTATACACTACAGCACAAGCTGGATATTATGAGTCTGGATGAGGAAAGCTCCGCTGGTTTGGGACTTAGCGTGAAGCGTATGCGCACAGGACTGCTGGCCGTATCTGTGGCCTTAGCTGCTTCCTGTGTCGCTGCCATCGGCTCCATCGGCTTTATAGGGCTGCTGGCACCACATCTGGCACGGCGGTTGTTTGGTAATCGCCACCGCTATCTATTGCCCGGCGCAGCCATGATCGGTGCCCTGATCCTCGTCCTTGCCGATGCGCTCGGACGGGGGCTGAAGCCGCCGCTCGAAATCCCCGCCGGCATCGTGACAGCCGTAATTGGCGCGCCCTATTTCCTGTATCTCTTGCTGCGGGAACGCAAACAAAAAAGCAGAGGATAAGGAAACCTCTACACCGATCCGCTGATTAATATCTTTTCTAAACGATTCTTTGTACAGTAACTCTGTATGCACTTCGTACACAAGATTTCATGAAGTGTCATGTTGTCAGACAACATAAAAAAAGAGAGTCAGCCTGTATATAACACAGGCTGACTCTCCTCAACACTTACGCTGGATAGGGTACTTCTGTTCCATTCAAAATGAGGTGCATCCGAATTTCCGCTTTTAGGGAATCAGATACTGCACAATATTTTTCCTTACCCATCTGAATCGCTTTCCATACGCGGTAATCTGGAATATCTCCATCTACGTGGAATGTCAGATCAATCGCTGTAAATCCTGTTGGCATTTGCTCCTTGCGCGTACCTTCTGCATCAATATCAATTCGCTGAATGTCTGACAAAAAACGATCCAAAATCATCGTAATATCAATACCGATACATCCCGCCAGACCTGCAAGCAGCAGTTCCATCGGTGTCATCCCTTTACCATCGCCGCCATAAGCCGCCGTAGCATCCATCCCTACGGAATAACCGGATGGTCCTTCCGATGTAAATGCGCGTTTGCCGTGCCAAGTAGTAGATACTTTCATAATCAATTGCCTTCTTTCCATCTTAATAATCTATGATTCATCCTCTAACTTAAAACTCGCTAATTTGACGCAAAAACTTTTGTGTCCTCTCATGCTGGGGAGCATCAAAAAATGCCTGTGGTGCAGCTTCTTCCACAATGATACCGTCCGCCATAAATACAACCTTGTCGGCCACCTCGCGGGCAAATTTCATTTCATGAGTCACGACGACCATCGTCATTCCGTCTTGAGCCAACTCCCGCATAACTCCCAGCACTTCACCCACCAGTTCTGGATCAAGCGCCGATGTAGGCTCATCGAACAGCATAATCGCCGGGTCCATCGCCAGTGCACGTGCAATAGCTACCCGTTGCTGCTGTCCACCGGACAGACGAGATGGATGTACATCCTGCTTATCCAGTAACCCCACCCGCTTCAGCAGCTGTTGTCCGATAGACATAGCCTTGTCACGCGGCATTTTCTTTACTGTCAGCAGTCCTTCAATGACATTGCCGATAGCTGTTTTGTGCGGATACAGATTGAATTGCTGGAACACCATCCCCGTCTGCTTGCGAATATCACGAATGGCTGCTTGACGAGCACGAACAGGAGCCATAGCATCAACCTCAATCCCGTTCACCTCAAACTTGCCAGAAGACAACTCTTCCAGTCCGTTCAGGCAACGCAGCAGGGTACTTTTACCTGAACCGCTGGGACCGAGCAATACGACGATTTCACGAGCGGCAACCTGAAAATCAATGCTTTTCAGAACCTCTACCTGTCCGAATCGTTTACCTAATCCGTTTGTTGTTATCATCATCTATCATCTCCACCTTAATAAGCTCGAGCCAGACGCTTTTCCACCCGCTCCAGTATAGCGGAGAATCCAATGCTCATAATCCAGTACATCAGGGCAATTTCGAGCAGAAACGGCATGTAGCGCAAATACTGCGCCTGTAAAAGCTGTGCCTGTCGCATCAATTCACTAACCCCGATAACCGACACAAGCGACGTTTCTTTAAGCATACCCACGAACGTATTCCCCATCGGTGCAATTGCAATGCGCAACGCCTGTGGAAGAATGATACGCCACATCGTTTGACCAGGCGACATTCCCGTCGCATAAGCAGCCTCGGTCTGTCCCTGTGGTACGGCTAAAATAGCTCCACGGAACGTCTCCGATAAGTACGCCCCTGTATTAATACTAAGCGCGAGACAAGCAGCCGTTAACGATCCGAAAGATATTCCGTAATCATCCAGACCATAATAAATGACCGCAATCTGCACCAAAACCGGCGTTCCCCGGATGATCGATACATACATACGAGCCAGCCACCGAACAGGTCGATTCCCCTTCAAGCGCGCTACAGCAACAATCAAACCAATAATTAAACCAAACAGCATAGAAACAATCGTTATATACAGCGTATAATAAGCGCCCTTCAATAAAAAAGGGACGTTCTCCCACATTAATTCTAGCATCAATTATATTCCCTTCTTTCAGACGAGTGGCCCCATGTCAGCATAAAAGCCAAGACTGGAGCCAGACGCCTGTAACAGGCTTACGTTATTCTTTTGGCTCCTCGCCAAACCATTTTTTGAAAATTGTTTTGTAAGTGCCGTCTTCCTTCATTTCCTTCAGAGCCTTGTTCAAGGCTTCCTTGAGCTCAGGAGTTTTCTGGTTAATGGCTACAGCTGCTAGGTCTGATTTAATCGGCTCGCCTACGGCTTTAATTTGGAACCCGTTTTTGTCGATAATGGGTTTGAGAGCATATAGATTGTTAATGGTTGCATCAATACGACCAGAGTTTAGATCCTTCAATGAAGTAATGACATCATCATATGTTTTGATCTCAAAATCGCCTACCTTTGGCAGCACTTCGTTGCGCAGATAAGATTCATCATTTGTCCCCAAGCCGACACCAATGGTTTTGCCTTTAAAGTCTTCCAACTTCGTAATGTCATTTGTTTTGCTATTCACGATAATATTCACATTATTGGTGATATAGGGATCTGTGAAGTCAATGGCCTTCTTGCGATCCTCTGTAATCGCAACCTGGCTAACCACTGCATCGAATTTTTTCTTTTGCAGACTTGGAATCAATCCCGAAAATTCTTGGGCCGTGAATTCCGCTTTTACTCCAATCCGTTTCGCCAACTCTTTGGCAATATCCACATCAAACCCGTCCAACTCCTTGTTGTCGTTCAAGAAATTGTACGGTGGGTAAGTGCCCATCATGCCTACCTTCATTACACCGGCCTTCTTGATGGCTTCGAGCTGATTGGCGGCTGCTTCATTATTGCTGCCCGTTCCAGTTCCGGTATTGGAAGCTTCCTGTTTGGTACCGCAAGCGCTCAGCACAAGGCTGAACAATGCCAGAGCCATGAGTGTGGTCACCAAGAATCCTTTTTTACGTGTTTTCATGTATCGTTCTCTCCTGTCTAGATGTAAATGTTTAAGTTTGTATGTGTAATTTGGCTATATTATTTGTTGCCCACTACTCATTCATGCGATGTTAACCGTCTAGCTTTGACCTAATAGTCCGTAAAATTCAAAATTAGCAGCCTCTTCTGCCAATCTTGTAGCGGATACCTGCTTGATGTGGTCATGTGTTCCCTCTGAACCGAATAACCAGCGTATAATGATCCCTTCGATCATGCTCATGAGTAGTGCTGCCCTTAATTCGACATCTAATTCGGCAGGCAACATGTTCAGCTCGATTGCTCTCTCCATATTGCGCCGGAATGCAAGCTCCATCGCAGTTCTGGTCTCACGGATACTCTGCCGCACGGGTTCATCGACACCACTGCCGATCAGCAGCAAACCCATCAGATAACGGTTCTCCAATGCAAAATGAAATAGCCGAACAAACAGCGCTTCCGATGCCTTGACCATATCAGCCAGCGTTCCTGCATCACGGCGATACCCCTGCCCGATCGCTGACAAAAGTTGTTCACGGCCTGTTGCGATAATCTCCAGTGCCAGAGCCTCTTTACTTTTAAAATGCCAATAAAATGTGCCTTGAGCTACTCCTGCCTCCACCACAATATCTGAAATCTTCGTTTGGTGGTAACCCTGCTCAGCAAACCGCTTTAACGCAATGTGAAGAAGCTGAGTCCTGCGGTCTTTTTCTTCTCCCCCGTGATTAACAGGTGAGTCATTCGAAAGGGTTTTGGATTGCTTCGCCTTGCGTGGCTGCATGGGTTTCCTCCTCCCGATTGATCAGTCAGTCAGTTTTGTATTTTTAATCCTATAGGATAAGTATACTTTTGTCAAACGAAAAAAGAGAACCTCCGCAGAGGTCCTCTTATCCTATATATTGCTGTTATAGCAATGCTTTTGCCGCAATGTCTGTACGGTTTTGCTTGCCTTCAAAGGTAATACGAGCCGCCTGCTCGTAAGCTTTGTCCCGTGCCTCGGCAATGTCACGTCCCAAACCAACCACGCCTAATACGCGTCCGCCGTTCGTTACCCACTCACCCTGTTCGTTGATATCTGTGCCGGCATGGAATACGATGGCTTCATCTGCCTGATCCAATCCTTGGATAGGTATCCCTTTGGCGTAAGCTGCGGGATAACCTCCGGATGCCAGCACGACACACACCGCAGCTTCATCCTTCCACTCGATCTCCACCTGATCCAGTGTACCGTTCACGGCAGCGAGAAAAATATCGAGCAAGTCGGATTTTAGGCGAGGCAATACGACTTGTGTTTCTGGATCACCAAAACGTGCATTAAATTCAATCGTCTTCGGCTTGCCGTCCGGCGAAATCATCAGTCCAGCAAATAAAACACCACGGAACGGGCGTCCTTCAGCAACCATAGCCTTGGCCGTCGGCTTAATAATCGTCTCAATGGCTTCCTCAATAATGGAATTGGCTATGTGAGGCAACGGGGAATACGTTCCCATGCCACCTGTGTTCGGTCCTTTGTCACCGTCAAAAACCGGCTTGTGATCTTGGGCCGCTGCCATTGGACGAACCGTTTCACCATCCACAAAGGAGAGAATCGACATTTCCTGTCCAGCAAGGAACTCCTCAATCACGACCTGTGCACCCGCTTCTCCAAAAACCTTCGCTACCATAATATCGGACAGCGCCTTTTCCGCTTCCTCCATCGAGTAAGCAACTGTCACGCCTTTGCCTGCTGCCAATCCGTCGGCCTTAATGACCACCGGAATAGGCTGTTCCTTCAAGTAGGCATGTGCTTCCTCATAGGTATAAAACTTGCGGTAAGTTGCTGTCGGAATTTGATATTTGTGCAGCAAATCCTTCATGAAGATTTTACTGCCTTCAATTTCCGCTGCATTTTTACGCGGTCCGAATACTGGAATGCCCTTCGCTTCAAAGGCATCCACAATGCCGTCTGCCAGCGGATCATCGGGACCTATCACGACAAGTCCGACTTTTTTAGATTCCGCCAGTTCTGTCAGCGCGTCAAACTCACTCACCGGAATCGGCACACATTCCGCTAATTGTCCGATACCAGCATTACCTGGCGCACAATAGATTTGTCCGGCCTTGGGGCTTTTCTTCAGCGCCCATACAATTGCATGTTCGCGGCCGCCCCCTCCGATAACCAAAATATCCATTCAGGTGATTCCTCCCGCCCCATTATGATCGTTCAGGTGTGCTGCCTCCACCACTCACACAACTTAGTGCTTGAAATGACGTACGCCTGTAAAGACCATAGCAATGCCATATTCGTTAGCAACCTTGATAGATTCTTCATCTTTAATGGAACCGCCCGGCTGAATGACTGCTGTAATGCCTGCTTTAACTGCCAACTCCAGCGTATCGCCCATCGGGAAAAATGCATCCGATGCCAATACGGCACCTTTTGCTTTGTCACCGGCCTGCTCGATCGCAATCTTGGCTGCTCCGACACGGTTCATTTGTCCTGCGCCTACGCCAATAGTCATATTATCTGCCGCCAGTACGATAGCGTTGGATTTCACATGTTTAACCACTTTCCAGCTAAACAAAAGTTGTTTCAGTTCCTCCTCGGATGGCGTACGCTCTGTTACAACCGTAAGTGCATCCGGGTCCACAGCATGAACGTCATTTTGCTGAACAACCATGCCGCCTTCAATGGAAGTCACGACGAAACGGCTCTTCGCCTCAGATGGGGAAAGCTCACCCAGATCAAGCAAACGGATATTTTTCTTTTTCGTTAAAATCTCCAATGCTTCTTTCGTGAAGCCCGGTGCCAATACAATTTCCAAAAAGATTTCACTCAGCTTGTTCGCTGTATCGCCGTCAATAATCCGGTTAGCCGCGACGATACCGCCAAAAATCGAGGTTGGATCTGCTGCGTAAGCTTTGCTGTACGCTTCATAAATACTGCCACCAATTCCCACACCGCAAGGATTCATATGCTTAACTGCAACTACTGTCGGCTCGCTGAATTCTTTGACGATTTGCAGGGCTGCATTCGCATCATTGATATTATTATAAGACAACTCTTTACCGTGAAGTTGCTTCGCTGTTGTTAGTGTACCCTTGGCCGCCAAAGGCTCACGATAAAATGCCGCCTGTTGATGGGGATTTTCGCCATAACGCAAATCCTGAATTTTTTCATAGGTTACAGTGTAACGCTCAGGCAGAGGATCACCTGTCACATTCGACAAGTAATCGGAAATCAAAGCGTCGTATGACGCCGTATGACGGAACACTTTTGCAGCCAAACGCTTACGAGTATTTAGCTCCGTGTCGCCATCCTTACGTATTTCCTCCAGTACAGTGCTATAGTCATCCGCATCGACCACTACACTGACAAAAGCATGGTTTTTTGCCGCAGAACGGAGCATCGTTGGACCGCCGATATCGATATTTTCAATCGCGTCCTCATAAGTTACACCGGGTTTGGCGATCGTTTCCGCAAAAGGATACAGGTTCACAACGACCAGATCGATATAATCCAATCCAAGCTCCTTCATCTGGCGCTGATGCTCTTCATTATCCCGAACAGCCAGCAAACCGCTGTGTACTGCAGGGTGGAGTGTTTTAACACGTCCATCCATAATTTCTGGAAATCCCGTTACCTCTGAAATACCGATGACAGGAATGCCCTCCTTCGACAGCAAGCTGCTCGTTCCCCCTGTCGAAACGATCTCCACACCCCATTTGGACAACTCGCGACAAAACTCCACGATTCCCCGTTTATCTGATACGCTGACGAGCGCTCTTTTAATACTCACCCTGTCTCCTCCTTTAGCTCTTTCAGAATTTTGCAAATTTCTCTTCTATCAATTTATTTCCCGAGAAATATCGGAAAATGCCTGTACAGTATCCTTGTTATGACAATGATATGACAAATTACAGTCATCTTTAGAGAAGTGAGCTCACCTTGCGGCCATTCAATTGGATTTGGCCTTGGGCCAGTCTGCCAACTACCTCTGGATATAGCTGACGTTCCACGGATTGAATGGCTGCGGATAAGGATTCCGCTGTATCATGATCGTGAACTTCTACGACACGTTGGGCAATAATCGCACCAGTGTCCATCCCGCCGTCCACAAAATGGACGGTGACTCCACTTACCTTGACTCCATAGGCCAATGCCTGTCCAACAGCATCTTTTCCTGGAAATGCCGGAAGCAGTGACGGATGAATATTGATGATTTTCCCAGCGTAGGCATCAACCATGACACTGGATAGCAAACGCATATAGCCTGCTAACACGATGAGGTCAATCGATTTCTGCTCCAGCAAAGCCACCAATTCACGCTCATAGTCTTCTCGGGCAGGATATTCCTTAGGGCGAAAAGTATGACAGGCAATTCCAGCTTTCTGTGCTCTAGCTACAGCCGGAGCCGCAGGCTTGTCACAGATAAGTAGTTCTACCGAGGCGCCGCCCAGTTCACCCCGTGCGGCCGCATCCACCAAAGCCTGAAAGTTCGTCCCTTCGCCTGATGCAAAAACAGCAATCCGGTAATTGCCCATTATACCTCGGCTCCCGTAAAGGTCACGATCGAGCTGCCTTCCGTTACTTTTCCGATCACATACGCAGCTTCACCCTGTTCCTTCAGAACTTCCAATGCAGTCTGTGCGTGCTCTGCCTCAACAACGATCACCATTCCAATCCCCATATTGAAGGTCGTGAACATGTCTTTGTTAGAGATTTCTCCCTTTTCCTGCATGAGCTGGAAGATCGGCAGAATTGGCCATGTGCCATACTGTATATCTACATTGACGTGATCCGGTAATACTCTAGGGATATTTTCAATAAAACCGCCACCCGTGATATGCGCCATACCTTTTACTTTTACCTTGTCCAGCAATGCCAACACAGATTTCACATAAATTTTCGTTGGCTCCAGCAGTACATCGCCCAGTTTGCCATTCAAGCCTTCAATTTCATCATGCAAATCATAGCCTTGCTGTTCCAATAACAGCTTGCGAACCAGTGAAAAGCCATTACTGTGAACACCGCTGGAAGCCAGCCCGATTACGGTATCTCCAGGAGCAATAGAACTACCGTTAATGATTTTGCTTTTATCTACAATCCCTACCGTGAAGCCAGCAATATCATATTCGCCCTCACTGTACATCCCCGGCATTTCTGCGGTTTCGCCGCCGACCAACGCACACCCTGACTGATGGCAGCCCTCTGCGATTCCAGCGACTATAGCTTCAATCTTCTCGGGCACAACCTTGTCACAAGCAAGGTAATCTAGAAAAAAGAGAGGTTCTGCACCTCCGACGACAATATCGTTTACGCACATCGCAACTGCATCAATGCCAATGGTGTCATGACGATCCATTGCAAAGGCAAGCTTCAGCTTCGTGCCGACACCATCGGTACCGGAAACGAGTACAGGCTCTTCATACTTATCTTTATTCAGGCCGAACAACGCACCGAATCCGCCCAAGTCCGTGAGCACTTCCGGACGGAAGGTACGTTTTACGTGCTTTTTCATCCGTTCTACTGCTTCATTACCAGCAGCGATATCTACCCCTGCGTTTTTGTATGCTTCGGACATTCATGAACACTCCTTCAAATGATTGACCCTCCTAAGTCCTCCCTAGCAGGGAGGATTCCATGGGGCTGCTCCCCCTGGACCCCTCAAGAGTCGGTCAGATGCGTAGGATTGGGTGCTGCTTGGTGGTGGTTCGTAATGAGCGTCGCGTGTTTTCCATTGCGAGTTGCGGGTCTTCCCGTAATTCACAAGGACACGCTTTGATGCGTGGCCGCCTTTGGTAGTGACGGCGGCAAGGGCACGTCCCGGACTGTTTGCTTCGCAAAGGCGGGAACGTGCCCGGCCAAAGAAGTGAGCAGCGCCAACGGGCGGCTTACTTCTTTGGCCCTTGAGGCAGGTAGCTTCGCCCTGCCTGCTGCCTGAGCCTCGCTTCGCTGGCTCACAGGCGGCTTTACAAGCCGCCTGTTAAAAACTCATGGCATGAAATAGTTATGCCATGAGTTTTTAACAGCCTGTACCTCTTCTCTTCCCCGTGGGAACAGAAGAGGTACAGGCACTGCTTCAAAATGCTGAACACCTGAGGAACGCAGCGGGTGGAAGGATTCTGGAGAAGCGAAAGCGTTCGCCTTTGCTGCTGGATTCTAACCCTGTAAGGGGTTATTCCACTCCAAGAATCCAGCGGCAACAGCGATCGTAAGAACCTTGCACACGCGGAGTGGTCCCCTCAGAACCTCCATCCCATGCCTCCATGCACCTCTGTACCTCTTTTGTTCCCTATATTAACAACTACACCCGAACTTTTCTTCGCCTTTAAAATCTACCTGTGTCGGATAATCATTATCGAAACAAGCCAGGCACAAACCGCCCTTGTAATCCTGTTCGTTATGTCCGCCTACCGCGGCAATCAATCCCTCGGCGCTCATAAAATAGAGCGAATCGGCGTTAATCTCTTGCCGAATTTCCTCCACGGTTTTGGACGAAGCGATCAGTTCCCGACGGTCCGGCGTGTCGATACCGTAGAAGCACGGGTTTTTGAAAGGCGGTGAGGTAATTCGTACATGTACTTCCAACGCGCCCGCATCCCGCAGCATATTTACGATTCGACGAGATGTGGTGCCCCGAACGATAGAGTCGTCGATCATAATGACCCGTTTACCTTCAACAACACGGCGTACGGCGCTCAGCTTCATTTTCACACCCTGCTCGCGCAGCTCCTGACTCGGTTGAATAAAGGTACGTCCAGTGTATTTATTTTTAATCATGCCCAGCTCATAGGGAATACCTGTTTGCTCTGCATAACCAATTGCAGCCGATATGCTGGAATCCGGTACACCGGTAACCAAATCTGCATCGACAAAAGCCTCTAGCGCCATCTGGCTGCCCATTCGTTTGCGTGCTGCATGAAGATTAGAACCATTCAAGTCACTGTCAGGACGAGCAAAATAAATATACTCCATCGCACACAGCGCTTTACGCTGCTTATCTTCCGTATAACGGTCTTCGTGCAGTCCGTTTTTATCCAGAACTAGCAGTTCACCTGGCTCGATATCGCGCAACAGTTCTGCACCAATGGTTTCCAAGGCACAAGACTCGGATGCAAACAAATAAGCATCGCCCAATCTGCCCATCGTCAATGGACGCAAGCCGTTGGGATCAGAAGCCACAAGCAGCTTGTCATTGGTCATAATAAGGAAAGCAAACCCACCGACAATACGCTTTAATGCATCCTTGGCAGCCTCCACTAAATCCTTGGACGACCGAGCGATCAAATGTGCTACTACTTCGGTATCGCTGGTTGTTTGAAAAATAGACCCACCCTGCTCCAGTTCATGCCGAATTTGCAAAGCATTTACGATATTTCCGTTCGTCGCTACCGCCAAATCACCATCACGATACTTGAACACCAAAGGCTGTGCATTCGTCAGCTTACTGTCTCCACTTGTCGAATAGCGCACATGTCCTATGGCAATATCGCCTGTCAACGAAGCCATTAAGTCTTTATTAAATACTTCTTTGACAAGTCCCATTCCACGATGATAATGGAATTCGTCGCCACTGCTCACACAGATCCCTGCACTTTCTTCACCACGATGCTGAAGCGCGTGCAAGCCGTAATAGGCTAGGGAAGCGGCATCGGAGTGTCTGTACACCCCGAATACGCCGCATTCCTCTTTTAATTTATCAAACAGCCCCTCTTTACCTGAGCCTTCATTATAATAATCTCCAGTCCACAACGTCCGTGCTGTTATTTCATCAGACATGGAATGACATCCTCCCAGATTTGCTTCAAACTGGCGACTGCCTCGTTCAAAGCGGGTTGTCCGTTCACCTCAACTGTCAATTGTGATCCTTCAACTTTTCCCAATACGGTAACTGGTACTTCCAGTCCACGCAGATGTGCTTCCAGAGCAGACGCTTTATCCGGTGATGCAGATAACAAAATGCGGGATTGACTTTCGCTGAATAAAGCATGGTCAGGGCGCAAAGACGTTTCTACGTTAACCTGCGCTCCCAATCCGCCGCTAATTCCAGATTCGGCAAGTGCTACAGCCAAACCGCCCTCTGCCAGATCATGTGCGGATTGTACCAATCCGGCCTGAATCGCTCCTAGTACCGCAGTCAGCAGTTTTTTCTCTACATTCAAATCGAGCTCAGGCGGACGTCCTTCGGATACACCGTGCACGATAGCCTGGAACTCACTGCCTCCTAGCTCAGCCTTCGTCTCTCCCACTAGGAAAATGACGTCGCCTTCGGCCTTGAAGCCTTGTGTCGTAATATGATCTGTATCATGTACGAGACCTACCATGCCGACTACAGGCGTTGGATAAATTGCACCTTTGGCATTCTCGTTGTACAAGCTGACATTTCCTCCGATGACAGGAGTATCCAGCACACGGCATGCTTCTGCCATACCGTCAACGGCCTTTTCCATTTGCCAGAAAATATCCGGCTTTTCAGGGTTACCGAAGTTTAGGTTGTCCGTAATCGCCAAAGGCTCTCCGCCGGAGCATACAATATTACGAGCTGCTTCGCTGACTGCAATTCGTCCGCCTACCTCTGGATCCAGGTATACATAACGTCCGTTACAATCTGTAGTCATCGCAAGTCCCTTGCGGGTGCCGCGTACGGTCACTACAGCTGCATCCGAGCCCGGACGAACGGCCGTACTGGTGCGAACCATGTAATCATATTGCTCGTATACCCATTTCTTGCTAGCTAGACTTGGTGAAGATAGCACCTTTTTCAGCGCGCCGTTCAAGTCCGTTACTTCTGCATACCGAAGTGTGTCAATCGCAGCATTTTGCTCATAATAAGCAGGGACTTCGGAAGGTTTGTCATAGATCGGACACTCGTCAACCAGCGCCGTCACTGGCATATCACCCACCACTTCACCGTGATGGAACAAACGCAAACGACCGTCATCCGTCACTTTACCGACCTTGGCACAAATGACGCCCCAACGCTCGAAAATTTCAAGCGCCTGTGCTTCATCCTTTGGCTCAACCACGAACAGCATACGCTCCTGTGATTCGGACAGCATCATTTCATAAGGTGTCATGCCCTCTTCACGCTGCGGTACCTGATCCAGATACAGCTCAAGACCGTTGCCCGCCTTACTTGCCATTTCAGCACTGGAGCAGGTAAGTCCCGCTGCGCCCATATCCTGAATACCCAGTACAATACCGCTGTCGATCAGTTCCAGACATGATTCCATAACCAGCTTCTCCATAAATGGATCGCCTACTTGAACCGCAGTCCGATTCGCTTCGGATTCCTCTGTCAGCTCAACAGATGCGAAGGTAGCTCCATGAATCCCGTCACGACCTGTTGGAGGTCCCACATAAAACACCGGGTTACCGACCCCTTTTGCCACACCGCGCTGAATTTTATCATGGTCAATCAGTCCGACACACATGGCATTGACGAGCGGATTGCCCTCATAGCTTTCATCAAATACAACCTCGCCGCCTACGGTTGGAATACCGATACAGTTTCCATAGCCCGCAATACCGGATACCACATGCTCGAACAAATATTTCACACGGTCGCTCTCCAGCTTGCCAAAACGCAAAGAGTTCAACACAGCTACAGGTCTTGCGCCCATGGAGAAAATATCACGGATGATGCCGCCTACCCCAGTCGCTGCCCCTTGAAAAGGTTCTACAGCGGATGGATGGTTATGACTTTCGATTTTAAATACAACCGCTTGGTTGTCTCCAATATCTACAATCCCTGCTCCTTCACCCGGTCCCATCAGCACTCGCGGACCGCTCGTCGGGAAACGTCTCAACAACGGCTTGGAGTTTTTGTAAGCACAATGCTCTGACCACATAACACTGAACACGCCAATCTCCGTATAATTCGGCTGACGCCCCATGAATTCGCAGATCAGCGCATATTCACTGTCCGACACACCCATCTGCTGATACAGTTTATGTTCGGCAACCTGTTCTGCCGTCGGTTCCTTAGCGGACACTTGCTGCGCCATGACGATCCCTCCAAGCATTCAAAATAGATGTAAACATACGTTTGCCGTCATCCGTGCCAAGCAATGCATCCACCGCACGTTCCGGATGGGGCATCATGCCCAGCACGTTACCTTGTTCATTACAAATCCCCGCAATATCCGTCATGGAACCATTGGGATTATCTTTATACGTAAATACGATCTGATTGTTCGCCTGCAAACGAGCCAGCGTCTCATCATCACAGTAATAGTTGCCTTCACCATGTGCGATCGGAATAATGATCTCTTCACCAGCAGCATAATCTCTTGTAAAAGGCGTTTGGTTATTCGCAACCTGCAACACCGTATCACGGCAAAGGAATTTCATCGACAGATTACGGCGCAAAGCTCCTGGCAACAGCCCGGCTTCGGTCAAAATTTGAAAACCGTTGCAAATCCCCAAAATATATTTGCCCTCGGCAGCCGCTTTGGCTACTTCCTTCATCACTGGAGCAAACCGGGAAATCGCACCACACCGCAGATAATCCCCGTAGGAGAAGCCTCCTGGAACAAGAATACAATCGTAAGGTGACAGATCCGTTGCCGTATGCCAAACATAATCGACAGGTTCACCGACCGTGTCCTCTATCGCCTTATAGCAGTCAATATCACAGTTGGAGCCCGGAAAAACCAGAACTGCAAATTTCATGGAATCAGCCCTCCAGTTCGTAGCGGTAGTCTTCAATGACCGTGTTGGCCAACAGCTTTTCACACATCTCGATGATGCGTTTCTCTGCACTCTCGCGGTCTGTTGTATCCAGATTCAGTTCCATATACTTACCAATTCTGACGCTGTCCACTTCTCCGAAACCCATAGAATGCAGTGCGCCTTGCACCGCGACCCCCTGCGGGTCCAAAACGCTTTGCTTTATCGTGACATAGACTGTTGCTTTCATCATGTTCCTTCAGTTCCTCCTCCGAATGAGTGAATCCTATTGGTTGAATTATGATTACTATTTACTGTGCCGTCAGACGCCGCCAAATATCCGTATATCTTGCAGTTGTTTCTTCTACGACCTCAGCAGGCAACGGATCGGGCTTGCTATTCTTGTCCCAACCGGAGGATGCCAAATAGCTTCGTACCGGCTCCTTGTCCATGCTGTCAATCTCAACATCTAGTTCATACTTTTCCTGCGCCCAAAAACGGGATGAATCCGGGGTGAAAATTTCATCAATCAAAATCACTTTGCCATCAACAAGACCAAACTCAAACTTGCAATCCGCTAAAATGATTCCTCGCTTTTCGCAGAAAGCACGCGCAAATTCGTACAATGCCAAGCTTTTTTCCTCAAGTTCACCTGTTAGCTGGGCCCCGACCAGTTCCTTCATTTGGTGAAGGGAAATGTCCTCGTCGTGACCGACGTCGTTTTTGGCAGCCGGTGTAAATAAGGGCTTGGGAAAGCGTTCATTCTTACGTAGCCCCTTAGGCAATGGAATACCGTTTACCTCACCGGTCTGTTCATATTGACGCCAGCCGCCTCCGGTAATATATCCGCGCACCACACACTCGATGTCGATGCGTTCAGCCTTCAGCGTGACCATGATCCGATCCTTAAGCAGCTCTTTATTCTGTTCGTCGATGACATGTCCGAGCTTGTTTACATCGGTATGCACGACATGGTTTTCCAGCAGGTCTTTCGTCTGCTCGAACCAGAAAGTACTGAGCTTGTTCAGAACATTCCCCTTTTCCGGTACAGGCGGCTCCAACACATAATCAAAAGCTGAAATCCGATCCGTCACGACAATCAGAAAATGTTCTCCGAGATCATACAACTCACGCACTTTGCCTTTGTACAAAAGCGGCGCATGAATCAGACCTTCGGCGGTAGACAATGACATTTCATTACACCTCTTTCAAAAGAGTATGGCCCCTCCTAAATCGAGCCTTTGCCCCTCCTAAATCCTCCCCTCAGGGAGGACCCCCAGGGCTGCTGCCCTCGGGACTCCCGCAAGGGTTGGCTAATGGGCAAGGTGAGGGCGTGTATTTTGTAGCTATGGTGAAGTGAGCGCGTTTCGCTGGATGAAGGCTTGTTCGCACAAGCCCTCATCCAGCAACGCTTTTACGTTGGTGCGAACGGCTGGCTCAAGGCTTCGCTTCTTGAGCCTGTGCGTGCTCGTGAGGACTGCCGGCTGTTTGCTGCGCAAATTCGGCAACCCCCACGAGCACGTGGTCTGTGATAGAAAAGCAGTGGAACACGCTTTTCTATCGCTCTTGGGAAGGTGCGGCATCTTATGTGCCGCACCTCCCCTAGCTCTGCTCCCACACGAAGGTTGGTGCTGGAAGCAGCGGAGCGGACGGAATCGTTCTGGAGAAGCGTTAGCGCTTGCCTTTGCCCCTGGATTCCAACCTTTGCAGATTTTCCAGGAAACCAGGGGCAACAGCAATCGGAAGAATGATCCGTTCGCGCAGCGGCCTCATCACGCTCCTGAGCCTCTCCCAAGCACCAAACCGTCCTCTACTCCCCTAATCCCAACTTTTTAAAGATCGTATCCACGTTCTTCAAATGCCAAGCCGGGTTGAACGCATCCTCGATTTCATCCGGACTGAGCACGGCAGTAATTTCCGGAGTCGCCTCGACAATTTCGCGGAACTGGCGTTGCTCTTCCCATGCCTGCATCGCACGCGGTTGTACGGTATCGTAAGCTTTTTCACGACTAAAGCCCTTGTCGATCAGCTTCGTCATAATGCGGCCGGAGAATGGTACACCATACGTACGCGCCATATTGCGCTTCATATTTTCAGGGAAGACCGTCAGATTTTTCACGATATTGCCAAAACGGTTCAGCATATAGTTCAACAGCATCGTTGCATCTGGCAGAATGATACGTTCTACAGAAGAATGCGAAATGTCGCGTTCATGCCACAACGTTACGTTCTCATACGCCGATACCATATGCCCACGAATCACACGTGCCAGACCGGAGATGTTTTCACTTCCGATCGGATTGCGTTTATGTGGCATCGCGGAAGATCCTTTTTGACCTTTGGCAAAAGCTTCTTCCACCTCACGGAATTCACTCTTTTGCAATGCACGGACTTCTGTAGCAAACTTGTCCAACGATGTGGCGATCAACGCCAACGTGGCCATGTATTCAGCATGACGGTCGCGCTGGAGCGTTTGTGTAGAAATCGGGGCAGGCTTGGTGCCGAGCTTGCGGCATACGAATTCTTCCACAGCCGGGTCGATGTTGGCGTATGTTCCGACCGCACCGGACATTTTACCGTATTGTACTTGGTCAGCAGCATAGCGGAAACGTTCCAGATTGCGCTTCATTTCCTCGTACCACAAGGCCATTTTCAGTCCAAATGTGGTCGGCTCAGCATGCACTCCATGTGTACGTCCCATCATCGGTGTGTGCTTGTAAGCCAATGCTTTTTCCTTCAAAATTTCAATAAAATTCAGAATATCTCGTTCCAGAATTTCATTCGCCTGCTTTAACAGATAGCCCAGAGCCGTATCAACCACGTCTGTAGAGGTTAGGCCATAATGTACCCATTTGCGCTCGTCGCCAAGACTTTCGGATACCGTGCGGGTAAAAGCAATGACATCATGTCTTGTCTCCTGCTCAATTTCATAGATCCGTTCAATATCAAAGCTTGCATTTTTACGCAGAGCCACGGTATCTTCTTTTGGGATAACCCCTAACTCAGCCCATGCTTCACAGGCACACAGTTCTACTTCCAGCCAAGCTTTAAATTTATTTTCTTCCGTCCAAATCGCTCTCATTTCCGGTCTGCTATAGCGTTCGATCATGACTATTTATTCCCCCAAATATTGGTTTGATCAATCCATTCCAGTGCTTGTTCCGTATCCTGGCACAACAGATTAATATGTCCCATCTTTCGGCCTGGCTTGGCTTCACTTTTTCCATACAAATGCAGCTTTGGTACAACACTCAATCCTTCAGCTTCAGCATCTGATTGTCCGAATCTTCGAATTACGTCCTCCAAATGCTCACCTAGTACATTGACCATCACCACCGGAGTCAGCAGCTTCGTGTTGCCCAGTGGCAAACCACAAATCGCACGTATATGTTGCTCAAATTGCGAGGTGGCGCAACCCTCCATCGTGTAATGGCCGGAGTTATGGGGTCGTGGTGCCAACTCATTAACGTATAATTGTCCGTCTTCGGTGACAAACATCTCCACAGCTAGCAGTCCCACCGCATCCAATGACTCCGCCACAGCCAGCGCCAATTTGCGTGCTTCCTCCTGGACAGCTTCAGGTACGCGTGCGGGTACAATCGACGTGTGCAAAATATTGTTCACGTGGATGTTTTCCGCAGGTGGAAAGGCTTTGGCTTCACCGTTCGTGCTGCGAGCTACAATCACCGAGATTTCGCAGCGAAAACGGATGAACTGTTCCAACACCAGTTCCGCACCGCTTCCAGCCAGTTGCTCGTAGGCATTCGTGGCTTCCTCCGATTGGCGAATGACCACTTGGCCCTTGCCATCATAACCGCCGACTGCTGTTTTGAGCACACACGGCACACCCAGTTCGGCTACCGCTTGAACCATATCGGCAGGACTGCTAATTTCACGATATGGAGCAACAGGAACACCAGCTGCTTCAATAGAACGTTTTTCCCGCAGACGATGCTGTGTCGTGTACAAAAGACTGCTGCCCTGCGGTACACTGGATTCCTGTTCCAAAAGTGCGGCTACACCCGCATCCACATTTTCAAACTCATACGTGATCACGTCACACCGTTCAGCCAGTTCTCTGGCCGCGTGCTCATCATCATAGGCAGCACGGATTTGTTCTGACACCTGTCCACACGGACTATCCGGTGCAGGGTCCAGTGTCACGAAGCGATAGCCTAGGTTAGTTCCTGCCAGTACAAGCATTCTGCCTAATTGTCCGCCTCCCAAAATTCCAATCACTGTGCCAGGAGGGCGAATACGGCCAGCGGATTCACATGCTTCATTCATAGCGAGTCACTGCCTTCCAGTACCTCGTCACGGATACGGTCGCGTCTTGCCACAACCCGCTGACTTATCTTTTCGTCAAAAGCACCTAATATTTGTGCAGCCAGCAACCCTGCGTTGGTAGAGCCTGCCTTACCGATTGCCACAGTGGCGACTGGAATACCACCCGGCATCTGCACAATGGAGAGCAGGGAGTCCAGACCATTCAGAGCCTTCGACTGGACAGGCACACCAATCACTGGCAAGGAGGTCTTCGCAGCTACCATTCCCGGCAGATGTGCAGCCCCACCCGCTCCAGCAATAATGACCTTTAGTCCGCGCCCGGCGGCCTCTTCTGCAAAACGAAACATTAAATCCGGTGTACGATGGGCTGAAACTACTTTTTTCTCATATCCGATTTCAAGCTCGTCCAGCACAGCACATGCATGTTGCATGGTGTCCCAGTCTGATGTGCTGCCCATAATGACAGCGACCTGCACTGACATGTCCTTCACTCCCTGTTTATCAATAAGCGCCAAAAATCCGGCACTCGAAAATAACGTTATTTTCAAGACACCGGACTACGAAAAAACAAACGACAGAGCCTCTTAAAGGCATGCCAAAAGCAAGCCTGTTCCACCGCATCCAATGCGGCTTCAGCCGTATGTCTCCCGTAGTCCGGAAATTTAAGGTTTCCAGGTAGAAACTTCCGGGCCATATCCCCGGCATTATACGAGTCAGGATTGTGCTTACTCCATACCCAACGATATACTTTCCCAGCATAATCGTGATGGATTTCGGCTCCAACATGTGTACCTAATTAAATTGTACCTAAAGTTCATTTTTTATCGACAATACACTTCATAGTTTAACAATTCCCTACACCCTGTGTCAACTTGAAAACGAACATTGTCATAATGATACAATTTAATGTTCGTGTTTAACAAAAACCAAGCCCTTTATATGCATACCTCAGGACTATTGTATTACATTTAGCTATCACTCTACCTACACTGGTAACGGCCAGCAATACATCTTTCCAACAAAAATAAAAAGCCGGCACTTCCTGTACAGGTAGTGATCCGACTTTTGCTTTTTACTTCGTTATTTTACGACCAGCACGGGGATACGTGCATGCTGCACCACATTGTGACTTACGCTACCTAATACAAATTCACGAATACCACCCAATCCGCGACTGCCAATCACAATCACATCGAAGCCATTCTCATTGGCATAATCCAAAATGACTTCGGCCGGCGAACCTTGAATCAGCTCTACCTTGGCGTCTACACCTTGCTCAGCAAGCCGCTTTTTAACTTCATCCGTAGTTTGCTCAGCCAAATCATAATACTCTTTATTCACCGAAGCTGGAATTGGAGCCAAACCTTCGCCCATAAAAATCCGCGGGAAATCGAATGCTGTCACTACCTCAAGCTTCGAGGAGGGTGATGCCTTCACCAATTCAGCCGCCTTCAATAAAGCTTTGTTGGAAGCATCCGAACCGTCATAAGCAAGCAATACTTTTGAAAATAGCATAATACGCACCTCTTCCGAATTCAGTTTGTTAAATCAAAGCCTGAAATTATGTATTCCTGTGGTTGTTCACTTCATACATCATGTAATGGCTGAGAATAGCCTTCTCAATCATCATTAAACTTCCCTATGAGAAGCTAAACTCCCAGCCTTAGCGTAAAAAATACCCATAGAGCAATGCGTTAATGAATAGCAACACAGGAATACCTAATCTGAAGGTCATATGCCGTGTTTTATGGCGTTTGCGGTACATCGCAATGAGTACACCCAATGCGCCCCCGATCAGGGCCAGCAAAAACAACGTCCGTTCAGGTACACGATCACGGTGTTTACGTGCTCTCTTTTTATCTTCCGACATTACCAGATAGCCTACTGCATTAATGAACAGTAGCCATACCAACAAGCCTGTCTGCAATGTCTCTCCTCCTTTTGCACACCGTACCAGTTTCAGGTATTAGGACTTATATAGGGCTCTCTTCTTCATTATAACCTCACCCCTTTTATAGAAACAACGCCTTCTCTGACTGGGAAAACGTTTTTGCGGAAATAGTAACGGTGTATGAGGGCAATTCCCGAGTGCATTTATTTTGTCTTAAAGGAGGAACTACGATGGAAAGCACCCATGAATACGTTGAAAAGCTACGAGAAAATGCAAAAAAGGCAGAACGTAACCGTAAACAAGGAAAAGGAACTCCCAGCGCTAGCTTGCCAACAAAACAGCATAGCAAAAACCCCTGATCATGGAATCTGTATTCAACTGTAGAACCATGTAAATACCGTAAAACATCAACTCCACCTTGTCACTCTCATTAAATGAAATTAAAGGTACACTCAGTTGTTCACCTTTTATCAAAAACAACAAGCAGACTCCTTATGAGTTTTCTGCTTGTTGTTTTCTTTTATAATTATTTTCCATTTAGCTGTATTTAAAGCGATTACATATATAAAAACGAGTTTTAAAGTTATATTTTCTAACATATATATTGACTAAAAACGATTTTACACCCTATAATGCGTGATATTAACGTAATTCGACAAAATATTTGTCAGTTAATCTATCATTAATATTTCAAGGTTTAAGATTGGAGAGGAGCTTTATATGACTAACATGAAAAAAATGACAATGATTCCCCTGTTGGCCGGCTTTATTCTCGGAAGTACCTTATGGAGTGGTGGATTTACTGCTAACGCTGCGGCAGCAGCTACAACCAGCACAACGGTATCTACTTCTAACACTACAACTTCAGACAAATCTGAAAATCCACAAACTAATCATTTACCCAATATTAAAATACTAGCCACAGGAGGGACCATTGCAGGGTCATCCTCCGTCAACACGGATACAACTGGCTACAAAGCAGGCGCATTAGGTGTTGAAACCTTAATCAATGCCGTTCCTGAGATGAAAAGTATTGCAAATGTCAGTGGTGAGCAAGTGGTTAACGTGGGTAGCCCCGATGTTAATAATGAAATCCTCTTAAAACTTGCCAAACGCACCAACGAACTGCTTGCCAGAGACGATGTAGACGGTATTGTCATTACCCATGGTACAGATACATTGGAAGAAACGGCATACTTCCTTAACCTTGTCGTTAAGAGCGATAAGCCTGTAGTTGTTGTTGGCTCTATGCGCCCAGCTACTGCCATCAGTGCCGATGGTCCATTCAACCTTTATAATGCTGTAAAAGTTGCCGGAGCTTCGGCCTCCAAAGGCCAAGGTGTACTCGTATTGCTGAACGATCGCATCGGTGCAGCAAGATACATCACAAAAACGAACACAACTGCAGTCGATACGTTCAAGTCTGTGGAGCAGGGCTACCTTGGAGCTGTAGTGGGCGATCAAGTATACTACTACAACAAATCCACTCATAAGCATACGACTTCTTCTGTATTCGACGTCTCTAATCTCACCCAACTGCCGCAAGTAGATATTCTATACGAGTATCAAAACAACGGTCGCTACCTGTATGATGCTGCCGTAGCAGCTGGCGCCAAGGGCATAGTGGTCGCTGGTTCCGGTAATGGTTCCTTATCCAAGACCTCCTCAGAAGGCGCAGAGGCCGCAGGCAAAAAAGGAGTTATTATTGCCCGCTCCAGCCGCGTAGGAAGTGGAGTTGTGTCCCCATCGACAAAAGACGCAGCATCGAACTTTGTGTCCACCGATTCGCTCAATCCGCAAAAAGCACGGATTTTACTCATGCTCGCTTTGACCCAGACGCATGATGTTAATCAAATCCAATCTTTCTTTAATGAATACTAAGGGCAGTTATTCCAAACCAAATAAATATAACTTCATTATTATAAAAAAGAAGCAGCAGTTACGGTTGACCACCGTACTGCTGCTTCTTTTATGCAAGACAATGTCTGGCACCCATAACGATTACATCTGGTATCCAAACGTCTTGGTCTTATACAGCCATTCGTTTTCCCTTACAGGTAGCATTAAGACTGCTGTTTGGGAATCCCATTCAAGCTTGGAGGATATTTAGCTTGCTTCTCTGGATGAGCAGCGATTTCTTCCTCCAGTATACTTGATTTATTTTGCTGATTATTGATTTTAAGCGGCTTATGTTTGGGCATAAATACTCACCTCCTCGGATTACCATGCCAAGGAGTAAGCTTTTTTATACCGACATACGCCTGCTAATTGTGTAGCTTGAAGCACGCTCTGGCAATCTTTATTCGCCCTGCTTTTGCTCCATTGCTGCTTTTAGCAAATCACCCAAGCTGGAGCCAAAAGATTCCTTCTTTTCAAACTGTTTTACCAGCTTTTGTTGTTCCCGCTTGTTTACCCGTTGCTTGTCCTTATCTAGCGTCTCCGTAATGCCACAGGATAAGCATCTTACATACAAACCTGCCTTGCCCTCTTTCATTTCCATTTTCTTATGACACTGCGGACAACGTCGATTGGACAAGCGTTTTTCGCCTGAACGACGGTAACCGCAATCCGCACTTGGACATACAAGAAACTTCCCTTTCTTACCTTTTTTCTCCAACAACTTTGTACCACAATCCGGACAATGGCTATTCGTTACGTTATGGGGCTTGTACTCAGCGCTGCTATTTTTCACAGTAGAAACCAATTCTTTCGCCATAGCACGGATAGAATTCAAAAATGGCTCAGGTTGTCCTTGACCACGGGCGATCCGTTCTAACTCCGCTTCCCATTGTGCCGTCAATTCGGGCGTTCGCAGCTGTGGAGCCGCCAGTTCGATCAGTTGCTTGCCTTTGCCAGTTGGATGCATCACGTTCCCCTGGCGCTCTATCGTATCCGAGCTGACGAGTTTCTCGATCAGATCTGCACGGGTGGCTGGAGTACCCAGGCCATGCTTTTCCATCTGAGCCAGCAGGGCTGCTTCTGTATACCGCTTCGGCGGCGTTGTTCGTCCAGCTCGTACAATACAACGCTGCAATTGGACGGAGTCTCCTTTTTTCAGCTCAGGCAAAATAACGCCCCGTCCATTACTTTCACGGTCATCTGTCTCTTCCTCGTCCCATTCATAATGACTTTCGTCATACACAGCACGCCAACCGCTATCTTTTATGGTTGTACCTTTTACCTGAAATGTTTCCTGCCCCACCATGACCGATACAGCTACAGCATCATAACGTGCAGGTGGGTAGAACAGACTGATAAAACGGCGTGCAATCAGATCATACAGCTTACGCTCCTCTGGGCTTAACTGATTAAGCAATAACGTCTGCTCAGTAGGAATAATCGCATGGTGATCTGTGACTTTACTGTCATCTACAACTCGTTTTGTGATTGGCAATTTGTTACGCAATAGCGGACGTGCTAAAGAAGCATACGGACCCACGGCTACGCTACTGAGCCTTTCCTTAAGGGAATCCACCATATCGGAGGTAAGATAACGACTGTCTGTACGTGGATAGGTCACCAGCTTATGCTGCTCATATAGACGCTGAAGAACATTAGACGTCTGCTTGGCCGAGAAGCCGTAGCGCTGGTTAGCATCTCTTTGCAGCTCAGTTAGGTCATACGCGAGCGGGTGAGGCTCGCTTTTTTTACTTTTTTTAACACTCACAACTGTACCTTTGGCCCCCTCAAGCCTGCGGCGCAAAGTCTCTGCCTGAGTACGGTCAAACATACGTGAATCCCCATTTTCTGCACGCCATGTTGCCTGAAAATGACCAAAATCCGCCGTCAACGTATCATATTCTTGAGAACGAAACTGGGTGATCTCTTTCTCACGTTCCATAATCATCCCCAGTGTCGGTGTCTGTACTCTTCCAGCCGAAAGCTGGGCGTTATAACGAACCGTTAACGCGCGGGTTACATTGAGACCAATCATCCAGTCTGCTTCAGCCCTACAGCGAGCCGATTCATATAAACGATCAAACTGCTGGCCAGGCAATAATTTCGCGAAACCTGCCTTAATTGCCTTATCCGTCTGCGAGGAAATCCATAAACGCCGGAAAGGCTTTCTCCAGTTTGCCATTTGTATAATCCAACGCGCCAACAATTCTCCTTCACGAGCAGCATCTGTTGCCACGATAAGTTCTCCAATGTCCTGTCGTTTCATCAGCTGCTGTACAGCTTTGAACTGATGATTGCTCTCCCGCAATACCTTTAACTTGGAGTTCTTCGGAAGAATGGGCAAGTCCTCTAAGTTCCAATTCGCATACTTAGAATCGTAATCCTCAGGCTCTGCTAATCCGACCAAATGACCCAGTGCCCATGTCACTACATACTTAGGTCCTTCTATATAACTTTTATGCTTCTCACGGCTGCCCATCACACGTGCAATCTCTCTGGCCACGGATGGTTTTTCTGCCAATACCAATACCTTCATGTTACGCTCCTTTCTCTCATAATGTTAATTATACCATCCTGCCATCTTACGATAAATCTAATGCCAACCAACGTCTCTTTATTAACACGATCTTTACACACTATTACTATTGCTTATGCATTAGTTAGCAGCTTACAAATCAGGCACACTCCATTTTAATAACAGACCCGCATACGTCAGGCCACCCCCGAATCCATATAACACCACATGTTGTCCATATCTTAAACGCCCATCATCCAATCCACACTGTAAAGCCAACGGAATGGACGCCGCCGAAGTGTTGCCATAAAACTCTACACTCGTCAGCGTCTTTTCTAAAGGTACTGCACTCTTTTCACATATGGACTCAATCATTCTCAGATTAGCGCTATGAGGTACAAACCAGTCAAGATCCTCTTTCCCCATATTTGCCTTATCCATTAATCGCTCGATTCCTGCTGGGACAGAGCGTACAGCCCATTTATAAACCTCACGTCCATTTTGAGCGATAAAACCATTATCTTGCAGCTTCTCTCCATCCAAATAGTTAGATAATCCTGCGCGATAAAGATGTGCTCCTCCTTGCCCAAAGGTTCCTATATCTGAAGTCAAAAACGACCCTTCATCCTCGTCATATTCAACAAGTGCAACCCCTGCTCCATCTCCAAAAAGAACACATGTCGTCCGGTCCGTATAATCTGTAATTTTGGATAATGTTTCGGCTCCAATCACTAGTACCTTGCGATGTAGACCACCCGTAATCAGACCATTTGCCAAATGAAGTCCATAGGCAAAGCCTGCACATGCAGCACTAACATCCATTGACCCTGTATTGGGAATATTAAAATAAGCCTGAATACGGGAAGCCGTACTTGGAAAATAGTAATCAGGTGTACTCGTCGCTACAATGATCATGTCAACATCGTCCACATTTACGTTATAAAGGTTAACCATACGTTTAATAGCTTGTATACATAAATCAGATACATACTGATCTTCGGCCGCGATTCGTCGTTCCCGCATACCCGTTCGTTGTACAATCCACTCGTCACTAGTCTCCACAAGCTTCTCCAAGTCGGCGTTCGTCAAAATCCGTTCAGGTACATAAGTACCAAGGGCCGTTAACTTTGCTTTTGAATTCAACAATCTGATCACTCTCCTTTATAATCCTTATTCATATTATAACACCAGATACTAATACCTGGTACTAATTTTCTTTAAAAAATGTCTATCTATTTACTAGCTAATATCCACAGATTCAGTCGAACTTATAACTAACTTAAACTAATTAAAAATTCTACTGATATTTAACACAAAAAAGGACCATGATCTCAAGAAGATCATGGTCCTTTTTACTTGTTGCTTGGCGGCGTCCTACTCTCCCAGGACCCTGCGGTCCAAGTACCATCGGCGCTGGAGGGCTTAACGGTCGTGTTCGGGATGGGTACGTGTGGAACCCCTCCGCTATCGCCACCAAACATGAATTTGCCTCGCAAATTCTTCCGAAGCTTATTCGGTTCATCACGGATCGTGTGAATGAATAGCTATACGCTTGTCGTATGTACTTCTACATACCTTCAAGGTTACACCCTGAAAACTGGATCCGAAACTTCCTTGCGTCTTATCTTTAGGATAAGCCCTCGACCGATTAGTATTGGTCAGCTCCATGCATTACTGCACTTCCACCCCCAACCTATCTACCTCGTCGTCTTCAAGGGGTCTTACATACTGGGAAATCTCATCTTGAGGGGGGCTTCACGCTTAGATGCTTTCAGCGCTTATCCCTTCCGTACATAGCTACCCAGCGGTGCTCCTGGCGGAACAACTGGTACACCAGCGGTACGTCCATCCCGGTCCTCTCGTACTAAGGACAGCTCCTCTCAAATTTCCTACGCCCACGACAGATAGGGACCGAACTGTCTCACGACGTTCTGAACCCAGCTCGCGTACCGCTTTAATGGGCGAACAGCCCAACCCTTGGGACCTACTTCAGCCCCAGGATGCGATGAGCCGACATCGAGGTGCCAAACCTCCCCGTCGATGTGGACTCTTGGGGAGATAAGCCTGTTATCCCCAGGGTAGCTTTTATCCGTTGAGCGATGGCCCTTCCATGCGGTACCACCGGATCACTAAGCCCGACTTTCGTCCCTGCTCGACTTGTAGGTCTCGCAGTCAAGCTCCCTTCTGCCTTTGCACTCTTCGAATGATTTCCAACCATTCTGAGGGAACCTTGGGGCGCCTCCGTTACTCTTTAGGAGGCGACCGCCCCAGTCAAACTGCCCACCTGACACTGTCCTCGTACCGGATCACGGTACCAAGTTAGAACCTAGATACGATCAGGGTGGTATCCCAAGGATGCCTCCCCTCAAGCTGGCGCTCAAGGTTCAACGGCTCCCACCTATCCTGTACAGATCGTACCCAAATTCAATATCAAGCTGCAGTAAAGCTCCATGGGGTCTTTCCGTCTTGTCGCGGGTAACCTGCATCTTCACAGGTATTAAAATTTCACCGGATCTCTCGTTGAGACAGCGCCCAAGTCGTTACGCCATTCGTGCGGGTCAGAATTTACCTGACAAGGAATTTCGCTACCTTAGGACCGTTATAGTTACGGCCGCCGTTTACTGGGGCTTCGGTTCATAGCTTCGCTCTTGCGAGCTTACCACTCCCCTTAACCTTCCAGCACCGGGCAGGCGTCAGCCCGTATACTTCGCCTTGCGGCTTCGCACAGACCTGTGTTTTTGCTAAACAGTCGCTTGGGCCTTTTCACTGCGGCCCCCTCGGGCTATTCACCCTACCGAGGCACCCCTTCTCCCGAAGTTACGGGGTCATTTTGCCGAGTTCCTTAACGAGAGTTCTTCCGCGCGCCTTAGAATTCTCTTCTCGCCTACCTGTGTCGGTTTGCGGTACGGGCACCTTCTCCTGGCTAGAGGCTTTTCTTGGCAGTCTGAGATCATGACCTTCGCTACTGTAATTTTCGCTCCCCATCACAGCCCAGCCTTACGATGTGCGGATTTGCCTACACACCAGCCTCACTGCTTAGACGGACATCCATCAGTCCGCGTCACTACCCTACTGCGTCACCCCATCGCTCATAACGGATTACGGTGGTACAGGAATTTCCACCTGTTGTCCTTCGACTACGCCTATCGGCCTCGCCTTAGGTCCCGACTTACCCTGAGCGGACGAACCTTCCTCAGGAACCCTTAGGCTTTCGGCGGATCTGATTCTCACAGATCTTTTCGTTACTCATACCGGCATTCTCACTTGAATGCAGTCCAGCGCTCCTTCCGGTACACCTTCAACCCGCATTCAACGCTCCCCTACCCCTGATGCAAAGCATCAAGCCATAGCTTCGGTGGTGTGTTTAGCCCCGTTACATTTTCGGCGCAGAGTCACTCGACCAGTGAGCTATTACGCACTCTTTCAATGGTGGCTGCTTCTAAGCCAACATCCTGGTTGTCTGTGCAACTCCACATCCTTTCCCACTTAACACACACTTGGGGACCTTAGCTGATGGTCTGGGCTGTTTCCCTTTCGACAATGGATCTTAGCACTCACTGTCTGACTCCCGGAACTAAATCTATGGCATTCGGAGTTTGACTGAGCTTGGTAACCCTTGCGGGCCCCGCACCCAATCAGTGCTCTACCTCCACGATTCTTTTTTCCGAGGCTAGCCCTAAAGCTATTTCGGGGAGAACCAGCTATCTCCGGGTTCGATTGGAATTTCTCCGCTACCCCCACCTCATCCCCGCATTTTTCAACATGCGTGGGTTCGGGCCTCCAGTGCGTGTTACCGCACCTTCACCCTGGACAGGGGTAGATCACCCGGTTTCGGGTCTACGTCCACGTACTCATTCGCCCTATTCAGACTCGCTTTCGCTGCGGCTTCAGCTCTTCACCTTAACCTTGCACGGGAACGTAACTCGCCGGTTCATTCTACAAAAGGCACGCCATCACCCGTGATTTTTCCAAAGGAAATATCATAGGGCTCTGACTTCTTGTAAGCACACGGTTTCAGGATCTATTTCACTCCCCTTCCGGGGTGCTTTTCACCTTTCCCTCACGGTACTGCTTCACTATCGGTCGCCAGGGAGTATTTAGCCTTGGCAGATGGTCCTGCCAGATTCATACGGGGTTTCACGTGCCCCGCACTACTCGGGATCCGTCTCGGAGGGAACAGGTTTTGAACTACAGGGCTTTTACCTTCTCTGGCGGGCCTTTCCAGACCTCTTCATCTAACCGGTTCCTTTGTAACTCCATGTGAGACGTCCCACAACCCCAAGGAGCAAGCTCCTTGGTTTGGGCTAATCCGCGTTCGCTCGCCGCTACTGACGGAATCACTATTGTTTTCTCTTCCTCAGGGTACTTAGATGTTTCAGTTCCCCTGGTCTGCCTCTCACTCACCTATGAATTCAATGAGTAGTGACTGTCGATGAAGACAGCCGGGTTTCCCCATTCGGACATCCCCGGATCAAAGCTTGCTTACAGCTCCCCGAGGCCTTATCGTTGTTCGCCACGTCCTTCGTCGGCTCCTGGCGCCTAGGCATCCTCCGTGTGCTCTTTGTAGCTTAACCTAGACTTCTCTTTTACATAAAGAAAATGTCGATATATGCTACCTTTATTTCACTTGTTTACACAAGATCAGCTTAAAGGAATATTCTAAAACGCAATTTCGTTTCGGTATCCAGTTTTCAAGGTGCAATTCGCTTCGTTGAAGCGAAACCCGATGAATATTTCGGTTCCACACGATGTGTGAATGAAACATTCGTCGAAGCTTGAGAGTTTGAACTCTCAAAACTGAGCAACGAGTGAGTAAGTTCAGGATATCCATTTCATTCACACATATTGTGATGAACCGAATTGAATATCCGGCCGCAGGTATATACACCTGCTGATTTGAATGTTT
>NZ_CP049783.1:1367500-1462500 GCF_015710975.1 Paenibacillus polymyxa
TTTATAAATAAAATCCGTACTCACTCGTTGTTCAGTTTTCAAAGATCAAATTCTTTTTCACTGCGTTTTTCAGCAGCTATAAGATCATATCATGTTCATTTCAAAAATGCAAGGGTTATTTTATTCTTTTTTATTAAAATCATTTCACCCTAATTATTCTTTTTTGAAACGGCTGTTTTATTGTCAGCTCAAATAATATACCACTTCGCTTTACTGATTACAACATGTAAAAAATACCAATTAAAAACCACTAACTGATTTTTGAAAGTCGGCTCTACTACTGTATCCATCAAACTTTTGAATTTGTTTTTCTTCATTATAATTATCGTGAGTATTTGACTGGATCTATTGCACTTGAAAAATGCTTTTCATGCATAGCGATTAGATATATTACAGGCCTAGACTGGGCGATCAATAATGCAGGCGGTGCTTTAGAGCAAGCACCATTAGCTAAAGTCAGGGTAATGACCTTCCTTTTTGAGTACCATAAAAATTAATGCATTCAGGTGTATATTGGAACATGAAAATTGAGATCCAACAAATGCTTACAGAGAATCAATTGTCAACGTTTCTTCAATAGTTGGTCTGAAAGCATTTCTGGCATACGGTGCTTACGTGGCATCAAAACATGCAATTCAAAGTCTTACCAATGCAACTGCGCTTGATTATGCAAGTCAAGGCATTCGTATCAATACTGTAGCTCCACGACAACCCAATAGGGCAGTTGAATATCAAGGAGTGCTAGCAGTTATGCTGTATTTGTACCAATTGAAGCCAGCTGGCGATTTCAAAAGTTGCAAAAGGTATTGCTTGGCTTCTCTCTGACGAAGCTTCCTATATAATATAATTGGATCTAAGTTAACGATTGATGGTGGCTTGATGCTTTTTAAAATTACTTCCCCCAATAAATAGCATCCTTTACATTCACATATACGCTTTCCCATCACCGTCCGCATCCCCCTATATCCCCCGTACCTCTGGATCAGTGCCAGGTTCGTCTTTTCTTCATCAGAAAAACGACCTTCTTTTATAGGCTGTCAGTCCGGTCATCCTCACTACATGCAGAAACGGGGATATGGGGCCATTAACAGAATCAAATCCGCGTCAGAAAATTCTTTTTAGAATGCACGCGGCAAAAGAGACTGTCCTCTGGACAGCCTCTTTTCTGTAATAGGTCTAACTCATTTAATTCGCTAGTCTGTAGGTTACTGATGGATGCCTGCTTTTATTGCTGGGTCAAGATGATAGGACCGTCTGCTGTAATTGCCAGCGTATGCTCGTATTGTGCCGACAAACCACCGTCCAACGTACGTGCGGTCCAGCCGTCCGCATCAATTTTACTGCGGTATGTGCCTGTGTTGAGCATCGGCTCAATTGTAATGACCATGCCCTCTTTCAAGCGTGGTCCACGGTGCGGAGGTCCGTAATGCGGAACCTGCGGTTGCTCATGCATTTCTTCCCCGATGCCATGCCCAATAAATTCGCGTACGACCGAAAAGCCTTCCGCTTCCGCGTAAGTTTGGATCGCATGGGAAATATCCCCGATCCGATTACCAACAACAGCTTGCTCAATCCCTTTATACAGAGACTCTTTGGTAACGTCCAACAGCTTTTGGGCCTGCTCAGACACATTCCCCACCGCATACGACCAAGCGGAATCTGCCAGCCAGCCATTCAGGTTCACAACCATGTCGATCGTCACGATGTCGCCGTCCTTCAATGGTGTTTTGTTCGGAAAACCGTGGCAAATCACATCATTAGGGGAACCACAAGTTGCAAACTGGTAGCCGTTATAACCCTTTTGCTCCGGCGTTGCGCCGTGCTTCTTCATAAATGATTCTGCAAAGGCGTCAATTTCCAGTGTCGTAATACCTGGCTTAATCATTTTAGCAATTTCCCGGTGGCAAGCAGCCAAAATTTCGCCGGCTTTTTTCATATTTTCAATTTGTTCTTTGGTTTTAATGATAATCATTAAATGTTCTCCTTCTTATCCATGTTCGTTCCACTTTTCACTGCTTCTTTTTTTCTGCTTCTATTGTAACGCTAAAAGCAGTGAAATGGAACCGATGTCAATTGATACCGTTTACAAGGGCTTAAACGGGGTTTATAATACTCCATAATTTGTATACAAGTATGCAAAATTATTTGCAAGATAGGAGTATTCTATGAAATATCCAACAACCTGGTTACAGGGCGCATCGCTTGGAGAGAGGATTGCTTGTGAACTCCGACTTCAGATTATACGTGGTATGCAGACACCCGGCACTGTTCTATCTGAAAATCAGATTGCTACCGATTTTGGTACCAGCCGTTCTCCTGTGCGTGAAGCCATGAAAGTGCTCTCAACCGAAGGACTTATCCGCTTGGAGCGCATGGGGGCGGTTGTGATCGGCATGACACCCGATGATATGGAGGAGCTATTCGACGTACGAATGCTGATTGAACATTTTGTTGTTCAAAGGTATGTACATAGGGATAATACCATATTGGTAAACACTTTAAATCAGATGATCGACAAAATGGAAGTCGCTCTCAAGCACAGAGATATCGCTGAATTTTCACTTCAGGATTTTAATTTTCATGAAGCTCTGGTTCTGGAAGCAGGCCATACCCGTATTCTCCATACCTGGAATGGTATGAGACAGTTGATCCTGACGGTTATGCTGGCTGCGACAGAACAACGTTTTGCGTCTAACATCGAAGAATCTCAAGTCACGATTCACAAGCACCGCACCTTTGCAAATGCTTTAAAACAAGGAAATGATCAAGAATTATCCCGACTCATTGAGGAACATTACCGAGACACTCGCAACGCGGTTAACGATAGTGTTTTGTCCTCCTATAGAAAGACATTATCCTAGCCGGAACATACCCGACAAAGAGCCAATTGTATCGCGTCTTTATGCCCACTCCAACTGACGCGGTTCTCTTTTCAGACTAAATTGTCGACAAGTATACAATTAACTATACATATTAGCACCTTTACTCTTTGAATGTTATGGAACCATCCTCTCCCTAGTCGCATTCGGTTTGATTATACTGCTGGATGTGTTAATTTAACGATAATAGCTAATAAGGTAAGTGAAGGGGAGAATGAATATGACTGAAACCCGATATATGATCGGCGTCGATATTGGCACGACCAGTACCAAGGCAGTGCTTTTTGAAGAAAACGGCAATATTGCCGCGCAGCATCATGTGGGCTATCCACTCCATACACCTGAGCCAGATGCGGCAGAACAGGACCCTGAAGATATTCTCAAAGCTGTCGTAGAGACGGTGCAAGAGGTCATGACACAAAGCGGAGTACCCGCCGAACATGTGCTGTTCGTCTCCTTTAGTTCGGCTATGCACAGCGTACTGGCGGTGGACAAGAACGGTAAACCACTGACCGCCTCCATCACGTGGGCAGATAATCGTAGTGCCAAATGGGCTGAAGCGCTCAAACATAAATACAATGGACACGATATTTACTTACGCACGGGAACGCCCATTCACCCCATGTCACCGCTGACAAAACTGATGTGGATTACACGAGATTTACCGGATGTAGCGGCCCAGACGTACAAGTTCATTTCTATAAAGGAATATGTCTTTGCCCGGTTATTCCACCAATATGTCGTGGATCACTCGATCGCCTCTGCTACCGGACTCATGAATTTGAAGCAGCTGGATTGGGACGAGGAAGCGCTCACTATTGCAGGTGTGACGAAGGAGCAGCTGTCCGAGCTGGTACCGACAACTCATGTGCTAAAAGGACTGGACGCAGCCTATGCACATGACATGGGCCTGCTGGAGACGACCCCTTTTGTGATCGGGGCCAGTGACGGTGTCTTGTCCAACCTCGGTGTGAATGCAATCAAACCTGGAGTTGTCGCTGTTACCATCGGCACCAGCGGAGCCATCCGTACTGTAGTTGATAAGCCTCTCACCGATGCGAAAGGGCGCTTTTTCTGTTATGCCTTGACCGAAAAGCTGTGGGTCATCGGCGGCCCGGTGAACAACGGCGGTATCGTGTTCCGCTGGATACGGGATGAATTTGCAGCCTCTGAGGTGGAAACTGCCAAACGCTTAGGAATTGATCCGTATCATGTGCTGACCCAAATCGCAGAACAGGTGCGTCCAGGCTCGGACGGTCTGCTTTTCCTTCCGTATCTATCTGGCGAACGCGCTCCTCTGTGGGACCCAAATGCGCGTGGCTCCTTCTTCGGCCTGTCCCTGCGGCACAAAAAAGAGCATATGATTCGCGCCGCACTGGAAGGTGTACTGTTCAATCTGTATACAGTCATGCTCGCTATGGAGGAAGTCATTGACAGACCGTCTGTCATTCACGCCACGGGTGGATTTGCACGCTCGGAGCTGTGGAGACAGCTCATGGCAGATATTTTTGATCAGGAAGTCATTATCCCCGAAAGTCTGGAAAGCTCATGTCTAGGCGCAGCTATTCTAGGCTTGTACGCGTTAGGGCGAATTGATTCGCTAGATGCAGTATCCGGTATGATCGGCACCACTCATCAGCATAAACCTGCGGCAGAGCATGTAGATATCTATCGCGATTTACTGCCGATCTATATTCGCATTTCACGTAAATTTGAAGAAGAGTTCAAGGATATTGCAGAATTTCAGGTCAAGTCCCTACAATCTTAAATTAGCGGAACCTGTTCTAATGTTGTTGCGTATTATCGTTTTATAAGACCTGTCTATACTCAGTTGGATAGGATAAGAAGGAGGATTAGACGATGCTCAAAAAATTACTGCACCGCCTGCTACATTCCACCTCTCATTCCCATAAGCGGCGATACAGCAGCTCAGATCGTTATTACGACCGTAGACGCCATTCTTCATCAGACGGATACAAGAACAGCCATAACGGTCACCGATATTATAAGGATAAACGCCGTCACTACTCTAGTTCCTAGCCACACAACAAAAAGCAGTGGCGGAGTACAACGTAACACAAGAAGCAAGCCACAGGCTCCTTAAGCTTATAAAGCGAAGCCCCTTCTCATCAAGGGCCTTCGCTTTATTGTTGTGCGCCCTTCGTTACGCAGAGCAACATCAGTGCATTTTACAGGAAATCGGCTATAACCGAAATTACAGAAATAGGGTTTTAGAGATAATCACCAACAAAATAAACAGTACCAGAATCGCTCCTACAGAGGTCCAGGCTCCTACGCCGCAACCCATACCGCCTACTCCACACATATGACTCATTTACAACACTCCCTTCGCTCATTTCAGGATCATTGTATGTAGACCTAGTCAAATGCGTAAGGGGCATTCCCCCATTTTTGCGGCGAATGCCTGTTTATTTTTAGGGATTAAAGTTATGGATTAACCTCTAACTGCAACAATGCTTCCTCCAACTCCTGCATAAACTGTCGACTATGTTCATAACGTGGACGAATTTGAAAAAGCCGCTCCAGTATATGACGCACAGGTTGACTCAGCATTAATTCTTCCTGCCAGCTTCCAGGGGGTTGATCCGGCTGAGGCTCATAACTGCTATACAGCATAAAAAGCATGAAATGCCCGACATCATACAAATCGCTGTAGAAGGCGACATCTTGTCGCTCAGGTGCGCGCTTTTCCAGCATGGCTTCGGTGAATACATCCTCCTGTCGTTCTCCCACGGCCAAAGCAAGCCCAAAGTCGATTAGGTACGGCTTCCCTTCGCGGTGAATTACGTTAGGAATACGGATATCGCGATGGATGTATCCCCGTTCATGCACATGCAGAACTCGCTCCATTAACTCTAAAATGTAGACGATACATTCCTGTTCCGTAAAGGAACGCTCCTGTTCAAAGATAAGCTCTTCCAAGGTCATACCGGAGACGTATTCCATGACCATATACATTCCGTCCGAATGTTGGTCAATTTCAAGCAACTTTGGAATAAAAGGGTGCTCCATCTTTCGCATAATGTGAGCCTCGCGCTGCAATAGTTGAACTGCCTGCGCTCGTTTGCTCGGTCTGGGCAGTTTTACCGCCACCTCCTGTCCGCTGTGCCGATCCAGACAAAGGTAGGTTAGACCATAGCTACCCATGCCTAAAAGCGAACGAACACAATAACGTCCGCTCAGCAAATCACCAGGCTGTTTGGGATAATCTATCCATGATTCATAAATGTTCCGCAACCAAGCAAACATACTTAGATCCTTTCCTATACATGCCGCAGCCACGTTTCCTATGCGACTTGTCCTCGTATTCTTGTATTCCGTTATTATATCATCCACGCCAAAAGACCATCAGAGCCGGGTAGGTCTGATGGTCTTATTAGACAAGATAATGATCGTTATGCCTCTCTGCGGCTACGTGGTGTCAGACCGAGCCAGGACAACAGCGAACTGCGCGTTTTGCGTTGCCGGCCCTGATAGGTACGTAGATTAGTGATTAACTGCCGATCCCGTTCTTCCTCGACCCTTTCTTTCATCCAACGTTTATGGTCCTCTAGTTGGTTAGATAAGCTAACATTCTTCTCCATCAAACGGCTGTGCTCTGCTTCCAGTTCCTCCAAACGGCTCCGCATTTCCAACAAAGCGGTTTGCACCATATCCTGCATCTGCGCCAGTTCTTGTGGCTCTACGGACTCCTGCGTTTGTACGGATACAGGTGCTTGCTCCAATCTATACTCCATGGTTGGGGTCAAAGTCTGGAACTGTTCCTGCGACTGCATGGGTTCCTCTGATAGCTCCTGAACATTCATTTCATCCTCTATCTCTGTCAGCTCAACCGTAGCAGCAGCTTGCTCCTGCATGACCGTCTCTTCCCTACCCTCAGCCGCCGCCATTATTTCTTGCCAGGTTGCGGTCAGTGACTCAGCATCCGAGATGGGTGGCAAGCGGAATTCTTCATCCTCCAATTGGAAGGGAGCGGTTATTCTCTCAAGTACCACCTGAACGGATTGCTCCATTGTCATATGCTGCTCACGCAACGCCCTCCGCATCACCTTCAAGCACTCAACATCCTCTGCACTGAACATTCTTGACTGATTAGTGGAACGTTGAAACACATATCCCTGTTCCTCCAGCGCCGCTGCATATTTACGAAGGGTACTCGCCCCGATTCCCAGTTGCTTTGCTGCTTCCGTCGTCGACTTGCTTTCTTCCATTTAATCATTACCTCCCCGGATGGTATGGAAAGAAATAAGCTTGTATATGTAGAATTCGCGGAAACCATTGGAAATCCTTTGGCAAAAAAGTTCTAATATTGCAGACTACTAAGAACCTTTGTCATAAACGAATACATTATAAAAATACAAGAAGCGACATCGCTAAGAATGCTCCTGCACTGTATACTCTTGAGACTCATTAAGATACGTCACATAAATGTCATACTCCCAATATTGTTACGTAAACTTTTCTTCCATGGATATGGCTCATGTTATGATTTATACGGAAACCACTTATAAATAAATAGATAACTTACATCCTGTCTTCCAATAAAAGAATATGGATAATCTACACTTATTCTTTGATTAATCCTAAATTGCTCCCCCTATTCACCGTTCTTTTTTAATTTATCGGAATGAGGACAAAAAAATGGATATTTTCAAAAGATCAGCAATATGTTATGTTATGTAACGTAAAATGGATTTCAGGCATAATTTGTAGCATATTAACGTTCGTTGGAACGAGGAGGAAACATAAATGAAGGGGAAGGCAAGGAAAGTAGCGATTGTCGGCGCGGGAATGGTCGGTTCGAGCTGTGCCTACTCAATGGTCAATCAGTCCATTTGTGACGAAATCATGATGATTGACCGCACGTATGACCGGGCTTTGGCCCATGCACTGGATCTGTCCCATTGTATGGATTTTACGTCTACACGCACCAAGGTCCGTGCAGGCACATATGCAGACTGCACGGATATGGATGTTGTGATTATAACGGCTGGGTCCAATCCTAAACCGGGTCAAGACCGCCTATCTGTATTGGACGATGCCGTGCATATCACCAGAGAGATTGTAACAGCTATTATGGAGGGCGGTTTCGACGGTATTTTCGTTATTGCCGCTAATCCTGTCGACATTGTTACTTATCTGGTGCAGAGTATATCCGGTCTGCCGCGCAACAAGGTGATCGGCACGGGCACCTCTATCGACTCATCCCGGCTCAAGACGTTGCTTTCTGAGGTGTTTTCCATAGATCCACGCAGTGTACAGGGGTATGCCTTGGGCGAGCATGGCGAATCCCAATTCGTGGCCTGGTCGCACGTTACGATTGGCGGCAAGCCGCTCTTGCACATTTTGCGTCAGCATAAGGAACGATTCAGACACGTTGATCTGGATGACATCGCCCGTAAAACAAGGGATGCCGGTTGGGAGATTTTCACCCGCAAAGGTGCCACTTATTTTGGTATTGCCAATGCGCTGGCGTACATTACCCGTTCCATTTTGAATGACGATGGTAAAATTATAGCAATTTCTGCCGTATTGGACGGCGAGTACGGACACACTGATGTCTGCACGGGCGTTCCAGCAATCATCGGCAGTAGAGGAATTCAGGAGGTCATCGAGCTTGAGCTGAGTCCAGAAGAACAAGCCAAGTTTGACGCCTCTTGCCGCCTGATCAGCAATAATATTCGTGCTATTTCAGGCTTAGTGTAAGCCCATAGAGTAAGTGTCTTATTCAGAACACGAACCTGCAGCACCAGCAAAAAAGCTCCTTACCCTCTTTTTAGGATAAGGAGCTTTTTCAGTTTCCATATTTCGTCTTATATCTCTTTATAACGAAATATCATCAGGCCAGCAAACGCAAACACGACAAAGCTACCCAGTACCACCATCAACAGTGTATCCGTTGGCACCATGAACGCCCCGAAATTGTCTCCCCCACTCGGCATCATTGCCAATAGAGGCTGAGTCCATGGATAGTACGGACCATAGGTCTGAGAGTTGGCGACCAGCATATTGGGCACGGTAAATACGAAATTCAATGCAAGCGGTGCAGCAAAGCTGGACCACAAAAAGGACACCATCAGTTGCAGGGCTGCTAGCGGCAAACAAGCAACCCAGCCTGCAAGCAGGCTTTGGGCAATTGCGGCCCAAGGAATCGGTCCGCTCATTCCCTGCACAGTTCCAACACCCAGCAGCGCTCCTCCAAACAGCAGCTGAGTCAGTCCGACCATAGCCATGATGATGGTCAGCTTGGCTGCGTACAACCCCGTGCGAGACAACGGCAATGACATCAGTTGCTTCCAGCCGCCGCCCCCATGCTCGAATCGGCAGACTAGAGACCCAAACACGGCGGTCAGCATCGGCAGGAACAGCATTGCATGTATTGTAAGCATAGCAGCCAGCAGCAACAGCCAGTTTCCTCCCGGATTCGCCAGCAAACCAATCAGGACGGCAATCGCTGGACTGACGAGCGCGAGCAGCCAGACAGGCGACTTTGCCATTTTCATGCGTTCGACAGAAAGTAGCCGCACGTATCCTCCAAGCATTACGCCACATCCTTTCGGCTAAAATGAGCTGCAGTCAGCAGGCTGAGAATTGCACCTGTTCCGCATCCGATGGACGCAAATATCCACGCTTGTGGCGCAACCCATGCGAATTGCGGCCAAGCCAGCGGAAACCATTCGGACAACTGGGAAGCAAACAAGCTCCCAATGCCTAACGTAATGCCCAGTGTTACAGGTAGCGCTTGATTATGGAACGTGACCGTTAGCCACAACAACAATACGAGTATAGGCAGCGTGCCGCCCAAGGGCCAAAATCCGAGCCGTATTAGCTCCCCTATCGGTGCAGGTTCTCCCCCAAAGCCAAGAAGCATTCCTAATGTCCAAGTCCCAATCGTCAAAAGTAGACAGGACACGCATAGCATTCCAATGGCTAATGTTAGCTTTGCCATATAAACACTAAATTTGGAAATAGGCAAAGCCAGCAGCTGCTTCCAGGAGTTAGATGTATGCTCCACATTCGCCAACATGGAAGCGACCATCGTAGCTCCAAGCACCAGCGCAAGGGGGACAAACAACGCGATGTTATCCATCAAGCTTTCCCATAAGCGACCCTTATATCGTGGAATCAGATAGTCATAGCGGAGTCCGAAATTCAGTCCCTGCATGGCCACCAGCCCAAGAGGACCGAGGAATACCAGGAACCAGATTCCCTTTCTGCGTGCTTTGAGCAGATCCGCTGTCAGCGCTCGCAGCATCATAGGGAACCCCCTCCTTTGCCCACCACCTGCATGAACATATCCTCCAGCGATTTGCGGCGTTCCTCTACACGATATACAGCATGTGTGTTTTCCACCAATCTTCTGACCAGCAGCGCAACAGCCGCATCATTCATGTTGTCAAAATTCAGTGCTGACCCATCCTTCACTGAATGATAGCCCTGTTCACGTGCAATCAATTGGGCTGCTTCGGGTTCCGATACTACAATCCGAATCCCCCCTGCGGACTCTTGTCGAAGATTGTGAATCGTATTTTGGAAGACTAGTTGCCCTTCACGAATAATACCGACGGTATTCGCCATATGCTCTACCTCGCTCAGCAGATGACTGGATACCAGTACAGTGATCCCCCGCTGCTTGGGCATCGCCTGTATCAATTCGCGCATTTCTTGAATGCCCTCGGGGTCCAAGCCATTCGTGGGCTCGTCCAGAATTAGCACTTCGGGATTGCCGAGCAGGGCTGCTGCGATACCAAGTCTCTGCTTCATGCCCAGCGAGTAGCCTTTAACCGAGCGTTTGGCGTGCTTGGTCAGGCGAACGACCTCCAATACTTCCGCAATGTTCTCTTTCGGTACATTCAAAATACGACGGATAGCCTCCAGATTTTCGATGGCGTTCAAATGACCATAATATGAAGGATACTCTACCAACGAACCGACTTTACGCAAAATATCGAGTCTATGTCTGCGGATATCTTTGCCGAATATACGGATCGTTCCTCGAGTTGGGCGAATAAGCCCAAGCAGCATGCGGATTGTTGTCGTTTTCCCTGCTCCATTGGGACCGAGAAATCCGTAAATATCTCCCCGTGCTATTTTCAGGTCCAGCTGATTAACCGCGGCGCGGCCTTTGTATATTTTGCTGAGACTGTTCGTTTCAATAATTGTTTCGTTCAAGTTCCTCACCTCGACACCTATCGTAACGTGCCAAGTTTAAAGCCAAGGGAACTCTGAGTTTAAGTTTTGTTTAAAAAACGGATTTGCGTCCCGGCTGATGAACTAGAAATCTCCCTCTCCAAATTCATTTCGCGCGCCAAGAGCTCTGTAATCGCCAGGCCAATTCCAGCTCCTTTTTCACTGGATTGCTGCTCCATTCCCGGGCCTTTATCTGTGATGACCAATGCCTCTCTTCCGTTATCCTTCTGTACTTGAATACCGATATATCGACCGGAGGCGGCATGCCGAACTACATTTTGAAAAAGATTGTCCAGCAGACGGCGGAAGCCTTGCTCATCGACATTCCATACCAAACTATGCTCAGGCAGGTCGATATCCACTTCAAAGCCTTCCTTTTCCCACACTGGGTACCAGCTGGCTGCACACTCGCGCACCAGCCGCAAGATATCACGCGGCTCGTTATTCATGGTGTATTTGCCACTGGATAGCAGATTATAGGTTAGCAAGTTGTCGATCAGACTCCCAAGGTCCTTTAACTTATTTTCCATCAGTGTAATCGACTGCTTCCCTTTGCTGCTGAGATTTTCCGCATCCAGGGTATACAGATGGCTGCGCACAACCGTAAGTGGTGTTCGAATATCGTGTGACAGATCGGCGACTAGTCTCTTCCGCAGTTCCTCCTCCTGACGCTCACGTCCTCGACTCTCTGCCAACTGCTCAACCATCCGATTAAACGACTCCTCCAGTTTGCCGATTTCATCCGGGCGTCCGGTAGCAACGAGAATGGGTAATCCATCCTCGCCTCGCTGCGACATGGCGGCCTGAAGCTGCAACAGCCTCCGCCGAATGCCTCCAAAAAACAGAAGCGATACGAATATAAAAGCCCCCAGAACCAATAGAATAAAAAGGAGATAATACATCAACATGCCATTGTCACTAGTCGGATGTTCAAAGAACGAACGGGGCACTTTTAATACCATATAGCCCTGATTCACATCATCCTTGCCCCCGCCAATAAAGGCCACGACCGTAAACGGCCCCTCAGAGCTGGCTTGCTTCATAAAAGATATAGCTTGCGCCGCACTCCATTGTTTTGGAATGGTAGGTTGTGTCGGTAGCTCCAGTCTGGTTAACCCTGCGGTATCGACCCAAAATATTTGTGAATCTGGGAACATATCCTGCTGTATTTTGCGCAGATGGGCTGAAATTTGCTCTGGACTAGCTCCCTTCAAGGCGATAGCTTCTCGATGCCAGCTATGTTCAGTTTGGGTCGTAGAGGGATAGTAAGGATTCTTAGGCTTGATATCCGTCTGCAAATTCAACAGTATGCTATATATCAAGGTTGTAACAGGCAATACAATGGGCAACAACATCATAGCTAACACAATAATGACCAAATAGCGGAACAACAGTGAACTACGAAACCGCCCTCTCTGGGCTGGACGGGAGCTGCGACGCCACCATGCCCACCTCTTACGCATACCGTTCATTATGCTTTCACCCGATAACCTACACCACGGATCGTCTCAATGATGCGGGGTGCCGCAGGATCAATCTCCAGCTTTTCCCGTAAGTGCCGAATGTGGACCATTAAAGTTTTGTCTCCGTCGATATATGGATCTCCCCATACCGCCTCATACATTTGCTCTTTCGTCATAATCTGGCCCAAATGCCGCAGCAAATAAGCAAAAATATGATATTGCTTGCCTGTTAGCGTAATTTCCTCCCCGGTATCACGATTCACAATACGATTATCTGGAGGAAACACAGACAGATGCCCCAGTTGTAGAGATTCTTCGGACACGCTTCCTGATCGCCGCAGCAAAATCTCCATACGTGCTATGAGTTCGTCGGGGTGAAAGGGCTTTGTCACATAATCGTCAGCAAAATCCAGTCCTTGTAACTTATCATCAATGGACGTACGGGCAGACAACATGAGGATGGGAAGCTCCGGGTACTCTTTCTTGAGCCGCTTCCCAATGGTGAACCCATCCAGGCCGGGTAACATCACATCCAAAATCACGAGTCGGCACGCGCGAGCTGCTTCCACAGCTCCATCCCCACTGCGAAGCCAGGTTACAGCGTAATTCCGCTCTTCCAAATACTGATGCGTCCAAGCACCAATATCTTGATCATCTTCGATGTATAGCACATTTGTTTTCATAATAGACACCTACTTATCGTTTTTCTTTTATGTAATGGGCATTATAGCAGTTATGGTACATAACCCACTTAAAAAGGTTAATAACTACCTTATACGACATACGCTTCACAATTTCAAATTTGAATGCAGGTGAACAAGGAGGCCTATCTGATGCTGCTGGAAGCGATATACCACCACCCGAAACGTAATTGGGCTTTTGGTTATGATGATGAAACGATAATTTTACGGCTCCGTACAAAGAAAAATGACCTGACTGCTGTTCACGTTCTTACCGTAGATAAGTACGACTGGGATCGTACTCGGCAGCTTATTCCGATGTCTAAATTTGCCACCGATGGCAGGTTCGATTACTACGAATGTACTGTAAAGCCTACTCACCGTCGGCTGAAATATGGATTTTTGCTGGAAGACGGCGAGGAACGAATTTGGATGAACGAGAACGATTTCACCACCGAGGAACCCCAAAATGCAGACAGTCTGTTCCAATATCCGTTTCTAAATCCGATTGATATATTGAAGCCACCTGCATGGGTGAAGGATGCTGTTTTTTATCAGATTTTCCCGGAACGCTTTGCCAACGGCGACCCCTCCATTAGCCCGGAAGGTGCTGAGGAATGGGGTGGCACACCGCAAAGAGACAATTTTTTCGGTGGCGATCTACAAGGGATTCTCGATCATCTGGATCATCTAAGCGAGCTAGGGATCAACGCCATATATATGACCCCTGTCTTCAAGGCGACGACCAATCATAAATACGATACTGAGGATTACATGGAGGTAGATCCGCACTTTGGGGACAAGGAGATATTAAAAAAACTGGTCGAGGCCTGCCATGAGCGGGGAATCAGGGTCCTGCTCGATGCGGTGTTCAACCACTCGGGGCGTACTTTTAAGCCATTCGTTGACGTACTGGAGAAAGGTGAAGCCTCTCCTTATAAGGACTGGTTCCATGTCCATAGCTTTCCACTGGAAGTGAACGATGGCACACCGACCTACGATACATTCGGGCTGGAACCGATGATGCCCAAGCTGAACACAGAGCATCCTGAGGTAAAAGAGTACCTACTGAATGTGGCAAAACATTGGATTGAAGAGATCGGTATCGACGGCTGGAGGCTGGACGTGGCAGACGAGGTGGATCACGCCTTTTGGCGTGAATTCCGTACGACAGTCAAGCAGGCTAACCCGGATGCATATATTTTGGGTGAAATGTGGAATGAATCGTCTGAATGGCTTCAGGGCGACCAATTCGACGCGACGATGAATTATCCGTTCACCTATGCGGTAAATGATTTTTTCGTCAAAAAAGTGACCGATGCCCAGAGCTTTGCCTTTGCCATTGGGCGACAGCTTGCCCGCTATCCACAACAGGCATCCGAGGTTGCCTTCAATCTGCTGGATAGTCATGATACACCGCGCCTGTTGACACTGTGCGGGGGCGACAAGCGACTGATGCGGCTGGCTGCTTTGTTCCAGTTCACGTACATGGGTGCGCCCTGCATTTTTTACGGCGATGAGGTCGGTCTGGATGGAGATGCTGATCCAGGCTGCCGCCAGTGCATGGAGTGGGACACCGATAAGCAGGACCACGAGCTGTTCGACTTTTATCGTGAGCTGATCGCTCTTCGCAAGGCACACCCTGTCCTTCGTGATCAAGGAAGCATCACTTTCCTGGAGGCACAGCCGGAAGGCGCTTCACTCGCCTACGAGCGCCGCAGCGACGAAGAAGTGCTGCTTGTGCTATTCAACCGTTCCGATGAGCATCACACTTTTGAACTGTCTATTCCAGAGCAGGAATGGGAGGTAGCCTTTGGCGAAAGCCAGTGGTCCGTAGGACCGGAGGGGCTGCATGTCGAGCTTCCACCCTACGGATACGCTGTGCTGAAGGCAGCACCTCCCCGGTCAGTAAAACCTGCTTAAGATGGTGGTGTGAAGACGAGAAGAAAGGCATAAGTTATGTAGGCGCGGATGCTGATGAAAGCACCTGCCGACTATGGCAAAAAACGAGATCGCCGGGAACAAGTTAGATAATTTGTTGCCGGCGATCTTTTTACGTCGAGGATGTAGCTTTTGCACAAGCTGATTATTTATTTTTGACATCTGTTCTTACTACCCCAACATCCGAAGCATTGATCGAAATGGGGTTACCGCCTTGCCCTGTGTGAGCTGAAGAAGATTGTCTAACGTCCACCCTAATTCTTTTGCCCTTAAAGCCAGTTCGTCTCCTTTTTCCCAATGCCATGGCCTCCTTAAGTCTTCGTGGCTTATAAACCTCTCAATATGACCTAACTGTGAAGAGATATGCTATATGCATATGCCGCTGAAAAAAGCAGGTCTCGGCGAATATCAGATCATAGCGAAAAGAGGCGATTAAAATGATTTTATCCACACAAAAAAACCGCTTCAAATGAAGTACCTTTTGAAGCGGTTTTTGAGCGGCTACCTGAAACAGTACAACAGTCTACGCAGGTAGCGTCTGTGTTTTCAATTGCACGTACAACTGGTGTGTCACCTGCTGCGGCTCAATACCCAACTCATCTTCCAGTAAGCTGACGAAGCTTTCATAATGCTTTTGAGCAGCTATATACTCTCCCAGTTGGGCATAAGCAGTCAGCAGCAAACCGCAGATATCATCTGAATAAGGTTCACGCTGCTGTAGGTTGAGCAAGCGTTGGACGGACTGCCGGGCACGACCTGAACGGAGCTCTTCTCTAGCCAGTTCTGAAGCACATGCCAGATACATATTGCGCAGCTTTTCTCTTTTTGCATACGCCCATGGGTAATCGTGTTCCTCCAGATAATTGCCACGGTACAGAGCCAACAGGCTCTCGATACGCGGCGTACCGCCGTTGCCAGATGCCGCCCATTCGGAAATTCCCCGCTCTAATAGCTCCACATCTGTAACCCAGCCATTACGGTTCAAACGATAGCGATCCAGATTGTACTCCAGCTTCGTATCTTGCATCCGTTCTTTCAGCGCCTTGCGAATTTGGTAAATGGACGTATGTAGATGAACAACAGCCTTGTCCAAATGATATTCGGGCCACAGCGCATCCAGCAATTGCTCCTTGCTAACCCATTCCCCTTCATGGTGTAGTAAAAAGGAGAACAGCTCCTGCGACTTTAATGTACGCCATTTGAATGGCTTTGCTCCCACGGCTCCTTGTCCATCCTCCAAAATTTCAAGCCTTTGAAAACAACGCACTTTGGGTAATTGCTCTGCTGCGACGACCGAGCTGGAAGGACGGGAATCTGCCAGCGTGGCTACAATCCGATCCAACGTTTTATTAAGCCGCCGGGCATGAACAGGTTTTAACAAGTAATCCAGTGCTTGCAGTTCGAATGCTTCAATAGCATATTCCGAGTACGCAGTCACAAAGACGATATGAATATGCGAGTCCAGCTGTTGAATCCACTCGGCGGCCTCCAGTCCGTTCATCTCCGGCATTCCGATATCTATAAAAACAATATCCACACGTTCTGCCGCCAGATGATCCAACCCAGCTTGTGCAGACGTATATTTGCCCATGACCGTTAATCGTCCGTCCGCCTCCAGCAACCGTTCCAAGTAGGTTAGTGCCGACCTCTCATCATCAATCAATATCGCCTTCATCTGTGTCCGCGCTCCCTTCCTGCTGCAACCATCCATTACATTGCTCCATGACCAAGCTGTCTGCTTTACCATCCGATTTTTAATTTCTTATATTTTATATATCGTATAAACTCGGGCGCGACATTAGCTTTTTTCGGCAGATGCACTGTATTTTTTATTCATTCACTAGGGCGAGATAAGGTCATTTCCGGCACACGGAAGCTTACTGTCGTCCCTTGCATAGGATTGCTTTCAATCTCCAATCCTTCTCCATACATATGGATCAGACGGCGATGGATATTACGCAGCCCCACACTGGAGGATACATGCTCCTCCGACAGTAAGTGTCGCAGTCGCTCTGGCGGAATCCCTACGCCGTCATCGGTCACGCTGACCACAAAATCGGCTCCAGCCTCTTGTACAATCACCCGCACCGTTCCACCTGTGGCCCGCTGCATTACACCATGTCGTATTGCATTTTCCACAATGGGCTGAATGCTTAATGGCGGGATCAGCGACCGGATGTTCCTCCCTACCTCTATAGTCATCTGCAAACGTTCTTCAAAACGGGCTTTTTCCAATGCCACATACGATTCTACCAATTCCAGTTCCTTGCATAGCGGAACTGTATTCTCCCTGTTCTGAAAATCAAAGCTTCCCCGCAAATACTGGCTCAGCTCCATAAGCAGCTCCGCTGCTTTGTCCGGGTCTACCGCTACGGTCGAAACAATGACATTTAATGCATTGTACAGAAAGTGCGGCTTGATTTGTGCCTGTAAAAAGGCCATTTCCGAACGCACCGCTTCCTCTGCCGAATGGCGCATGTTCAGCAGGGTGCGCACACGCGCCTTTAATTCCTCAGCATCAACAGGCTTACGTAGAAAGTCATTGGCTCCAGCCATGAAGCCTGCACGGATATCGCCGGGCAGGTCGCGTGCCGTCAGCAGCAACACGGGTAGTTCGGAGAGAGAATACCGTTCGCGAATCCGTCGGCACAGCTCAATACCGGACATTTCTGGCATCATCCAGTCCGTAATGACTAGGTCAAATCGGGTACGGCTATTCAGCAGCTGAAGCGCCTCCTCAGCATGTTCCACAGCCACCACACTACAACCTGTGGTGTATAACAGCTCTTCCAACACCCGAAGGTTAACCTCATCATCATCTACAGCCAGCACTCTGTAAGGAACATTCCTCACTTGCTCCAATCCATCTTCTTCAAGCGGATTCACATCCTGACTCGAGGTCACACCAGGCTGCAATATAACCTCAGACAAAACATTTTTTTGAGCTTCATGTGCCGACGTACCAGTCTCCGCTAAGGGCAGTGTAAAATAAAAGGTCGAACCTTTACCCAATCTGGACTCTACTCGGATATGGCCTCCATGCAGCTCCACCAGACGACGGGTTATGCCTAACCCAAGCCCAGTTCCACTATATCCTTCGTCCTCAGCATTCGCCCCTCGGTTAAAAGGTTCAAAGATGTGCAAAAGATAGTCTGGGGCAATACCTGGTCCGGTATCCTTCACACTAATTTCCATTTCGCGGTTCCTGGTCTTGGCAGAGATTACGATTTCGCCTTCCTCCGTAAACTTCATCGCATTCCCCAATAAATTGTATAAGATCTGATTCAGGCGATGTTCATCTGCATCCACCTTAGGCAACGAATTAGGCCATTCTTTGACGAATTGGAGCTTTTTCTTACCTACCGAATGACCCAATACCTCCAGCACAGAGTTCACTGCAGCTTGTACGTTTACAGGCCGGCGGTTTAAGGCTAATCTTCCATTTTTCAAATTAGAAAAATCCAAAATATCGTTAATCAAATAGGAAAGCCTGCGCCCTACATTCGCAATCAAGACCAAATTGTGCTTTTGCGGCTCATTGAATTGTGTCCCATAGCGGTCTAGCATGGATTGAGCGATATTAATAATTCCATGTAGAGGAGTACGCAGCTCATGTGACGTGTTCGCCAGAAATTCGTCCTTTAACCCATCCAGGGTTAGCAAACGTCGTGATAGGTTCTCAACCTCCATGAACGAATGTACAAAACGTTTGGCCAGCAGCAGCGTTTGAGCCAATACGAATATGAGCATTTCATAGGCTGTTACCCCACGTACATCTCCCCATCCCAGAACATACACAAAACTGGTCACCACAATCATAAGAATGCTCATAATACTAATGACTAGCAGTGCAGCGTCGTCCGTCCGTTGAACAAGTCCACGAATTAGGATCAGTAATACATATCCCACACTGACTACACCAAAAAGAAGGATAAACGTTTCAAAGGATGAGAGTACCAGTGTAGGCAACAATAGCCCCATACCCAGCATCAGTGCGGTTGTAATACTATAGAGACGCAGCACGATCCGATTCATAACAATCTGTGTCGTAAGATGAACATACCGAATCAGAAAATAGTAGAACAGCGTCGAAGAGAACGATTGAATTTTCAATATCCATTCATAAGGCAAATCCGGCATTCCCCAGACTAGCAGCTTCTCTCCATGTGTCAGAATGTAAAATATTGCCGCGACGCAAAAGCATGCTAAGTAAAGCAAGGCCTTCTCTTTTTTACGTAAAAGGTACAGCATGATAAAAAATACAGTAGGGATAAAAAATCCTGCGACCAGTACGGTGTCCTCTGCCATCGCTACTTCCCGGCTATGCGTAATACTGGCATAATCACCAAACAGCAGCGGATAAATGATTCCCCCGGAGGAATAGCTATAATTAGCCACATGCACGATAATATCAGTCGCATGTCCATCTATTGCAGCAAATCCAACAAAGGGGGCGTTGCCCTGTTTGCCTTTTTCGGCCGAAACAGAGGGAATACCGCTTGCCCCCACCTCTGCTCCATCAATCCATACTCGGCTAGAGTTGCGAATGTTTTGCATATGGATGCCGTACAGATTTTCCAATTTTTCAGGTAAAAGTACACGAACATGGTAGGTACCATATCCAGTCGCCTGTCCCCCAGGCATCCACTGATTCCATCTACCAGGCACATCCACAATTTTGGCGGAAGATCCGGTGCCTGATCCCAATTTGGAGGAGTTTCGACGATTTCCCCAATCCTGATCTCGCGTTTCCTGAAAAGATGAAGGCTGCAAAAGCTGATTAGGATAAAACTCCCACTCTCCTCCCAACTGTACAGCGCCTTCCTTGTCGGGGTCCCAATTACGCAAATCAATAACACCGTTGTGAGCTTTCCAATGACTGTTTCCGGATAATACGCCCGACACTAACGGATACACCGGCAACGCAACCGCAAGCAGAAGTATAATAAAAAATAAAACACCCTGTTTTTTCATAAATCCCCCGCTCTTTTCAATAACGTCTATCTTTTTGTATCGGTTATTCTATCCAGCTACATTAGAAGCGTTGTCCATACAAAAAGGGACGCCCGCCGCAGATAAAATCTGTGCGGAATCGTCCCCTTCTATACATCCTTGTAGTTCCTAACTTTTCCTATTAAGGAATCAAACCGTCATCATTGCCACCGCCAGGAATCGACCCTGAACCGTCGCCGCTGCCTGTTCCGCTGCTATCGCTTGGCGATGTTGCTCCACCATTGCTGTCGTCGCTGCTTGTTCCGCTGCTATCGCTTGGCGGTGTTGCTCCACCGCTACTGTCGTCGCTTCCTGTTCCGCCGTTATCGCTTGGTGGTGTTGCTCCATCGCTGCTCTCGCCGCTTCCTGTTCCGCCGTTATCGCTTGGTGGTGTTGCTCCATCGCTGTTCTCGCCGCTTCCTGTTCCGCTGCTATCGCTTGGTGGTGTTGCTCCACCGCTGCTGTCGCCGCTTCCTGTTCCGCTATTATCGCTTGGTGGTGTTGCTCCACCGCTGCTGTCGCCGCTTCCTGTTCCGTTGCTATCGCTTGGCGGCGTTGCTCCACCACTGCTTTGTTGCTGGCTGTCTATAAAATCTTTATACTCCTGAATCGCATCTTCCAGATTCATATAATTTTTCTTAACTTCCGGCATAGGATAATACGGGTCCAGACGATTGAATGCATCCACTACTCTGTGAAAGTAGACCGTCGTAGGATCTGTACCATTTACTGTAAGCAGATTGTTCGCAATGTTCTTAATCTCATTGACATCAAGATCAGTTACGATCCATTTGGATTGGTAGTTCGCAAACGCTGTAATCAAATCTGTGTTAGCCTGGTCTACCTGCAGTTGTGTGCTATCTGGATTATTAAGCACAAGGCTTGCCAGATTAATTTGCCCTTGAAGTTCTTCGTTATCTTGCTCGATATAATGACGGCCGAACATCAAAACTTCATTATTAGCCAAATTGATATTGTAATTCAACAACATAGTATCCACCGCTATAGGTGCAGCATACTGGCTCTGTACCCGTTGCAGTTCCTCGTATACGGGAACAACGTCTTGCAATTCAAAGCTGGACAACCCCAAGAAGATGGAGGCATGCTCTGAAGCAGAAGACAAGGATTGCTGAGCTTCAGCGCTTAACGCTCCTGAATTTTGCGCCAAAATTCCATTGATCGCTGTCTGCATTTCGATGACTTCGTTTCTCAATTGTAGCCTTTTCTCGTTATATTTTTCAATATAGGTCCCTTTAGCCTGACTTAATTGATTATAAGAGATCACCAATTGTTCCTCAGGAGTAAACGGCATAATGAGTGCAAAGTGGGCTTGTACTGTTTGTTGATCTAAAAGCGTCATTTCCGTATTCAAGTAATTACGAGCCACAGGATCAGACAGCAGTTTGAGTTGAATATCTTGAACCAACTGCTGCAGTTTTTCCCGTGTTGTAGCAGACACTGGCGCAGTGAATACCGTAAGCCTTTGACTCAGCTCCATGTTCAAGTTCAATACATCCAGCTGCGTCATAGCGGTGTGCATCTTCTCTGTATATTCCTGAATGAGGTTGTCTAGTTCAGTATTTTGAGAACCACTCTGATCGTAGATAACCTGCGCTTCTTGTAAAGTATTTTTAAGCACTGAGAAGTCCGCTGCTTGCAGTGCTAGGAATGATTCTGTGGCACCTTCTATTTTTTGTGTCCATTCCTCCAACTGCTCAGTTGTAGATAATGGATTCAGATATACTTTTGATCCTTCCCTCACTATGGACTTGTAACGCGCTTTGTCCGTTTTCAAATTCTCCACACGATCCGTTACATCGAGAAAATGCAGATAGGCATCTCTGAGTTTTACTGATGCTTTGTATACCTTGATTACTCGACCCAAGCTTTCTACTTCCCGATCCACAATGTTCTGAGGCGCATTCCCTTCCAACACATTGTTGCCAAATCGAATCGCTTGACTTAGTGAGTCATCCCAGTGAGGCGGAAATTCGTCACCAATCATTCGGTTTTGTTCAAGGGTAGTCGAAGCTAACTGAATCAGTCTAGTTAATTCCTGTGTTCCAATCACCGGTTCTGTGGCTGAGGCTGTGTACACAGAAACGTCCTGTTTCAATGTGCTGAGCGCTTGATCTACTTCTACTTGTGTAGCTGCTGTATTGTTTAGTACCAGCATAGCTTGATGGATGGCTATGGACAGGTTTTCCTTCGCTCCGGCTGGGTAAAGTGCTTGATCCGTTCCACCCTCGCCTGCACGCTCCAGCAGTTCTTTGGCTGCATGGACTTCTGTCTCCAGCCGACTGCGGTCTACGCTGATAATGTCACTGTTGTGTTTTTTCTTATCTTTGCTGTCTGTATCCGTGACAACCGCTCCAGTAGAGGACGATTTCGTCGTACCATTCACGAGACTAACAGCTTCTTTCATCGCATTATAGTTGATAATAACATCCTGTGGCTGTTTTTGTTCCGGCAGGTTAAGCTGGCTGATTGCTGCTCCCTTAGCCAACGTAATAAAAGGAACGCCCACATATTGAGATGCATCCAGCAAACCAATACTACCGTTAACCAACAGCTTGCCAAGTCCCTGTTGCAATGAAACACGACTAATCGCGGCATTACCTTCGGTCACGATCGATGCATCATTTTTCAGCGTCAAGTTGTCAATCTTTGTCGTCCCGGTTGCTGTCAATTGTGCATCTTGAGAGCCAAGCTCAACACCAGACCATGTCGTATTTTCCAAAATGGCTGATACCGGCTGGGTACCTGAGCCTTTGATTTCTAATACGCCTGTGGAGGACATGTTTTTCAAGGTTACCGAACCATTGACGATTAGGCGTCCATCAAAAGACACACCCTTACCGTCAAATACGCCACCGTCTGCGTTAATTTCCAGCTTATTTACACCTGTGAGTGTACGCAAATTACGGTTAAGATCGATTTTTGCCCCTTTTAATACCGCTTTATTATTTTCACCGAACAAACCTTGCAAAGATCCTTCCAGCTGGTAAGGGATATTTCCGATTCGAACCGTATTGCCCTCTGATTTCACTTCCCCTACTGGATGATCCAACAGGCTAACAAATACTTCCGCACCACTCTCCCGGTTCAACGGATTTTTCAAATCTGTTGCAGAAGCATCCTCTGATAATAGACCATAATTGCGAGCTACCTGAACTGCATTTTGCTGTGCGTCCGCATTACCTGCATCCTGCAAGTCCATTGCGCGTACTAGCGATACGATCAGTTCTTCCTTGGTAATGGCATCCCCCGGACGGAACAGTTCTCCGTTGCCTGTCATATACCCGGCTGCACGTACAGCCTCAATATAGGGAGCACCCCATGCATCCGAGGATACGTCCATAAAAGAAGTTTGCGGCTGATTGTTAACTTCCAACTGGAACAGACTGCACAAAATCTTAGCCGCTTCGGCGCGGGTCAAATTCTTTTGTGCCATAAAATCGCCCTGATTACCACCTGTCATCAAACCCAAAGTGCGAGCTTGTGCTACAAATCCAGTTTCACTTTGCGTATCTGCTGTCGCTGCATAAGCAGTCTGGGCGCCACCCATCCAAGGCAGAGATACAATGGAGCCTGAAGCAATCCCCAGCACCATTGCAGATGCAATCCATTTATTTCGATTTACAAGTTTCAATATTTTCACTCCTAGACGCTATTTATTGGCATATATCCTGTTATATCAAAGGCTTTAGTCATGTTTAGTTCTACGATTTATGCAACCAAGGAACTATGCTAAAAGAATTATATGAAATCCCACTGAACCGATTCTGAACAATTAGACCTATACAACGTGTTTCATAGAATATTGCTTGACTTGGAGCTAACTACACATGGCCTAATCTGCTTGTATTCATTTAATTTATTGCTGCGAATGGTTATTTAGACAGAACTAGCGAGGATGGGTGAGGCGGTAGAAAATGACTATGACCGTTCTAATATAAGAAATGACAAGAACGCCCTATCCATTGATATAGGGCGTTCTTGATCAGAAATGAGGAGGTGAAATCTAAATATTTGCAATTTGCTCATAGTGAGCGAGGATGCTCTTGGATAATGGAATAATGCTAAAACCTAACATGCCAACTACATATGTTGAATATCCGTTTTGTTCATTAACCCCTGCGTGCTTTGCGAGAGAGCAGGTTGCCCAAGGATTGAACCCCTTGTACAAACACGACTAGAATGACGACGGTTATGAGCATAACTAACGTATCAAAACGTTGATAGCCATACGCTATCGCCAGATCGCCAATGCCGCCGCCGCCGACCGCACCAGCCATAGCCGTTGCACCAATCAGTCCAATGGCGGCTGTCGTTAACGACAAAATCAGAGAACTGAATGCCTCGGGCAGCAAAAAGTATCGAATGACCTGAAACGGAGTCGCCCCCATCGCATCTGCTGCCTCCAATATTCCCGGATTGACCTCCAACAACGAATTTTCGACCAGCCTGCCGATATAGGGTGCTATATAAATAATTAAGGGGACAATTGCCGCACTGGTCCCAATGGATGTATGCACAATCAGACGGGTTAACGGAATGATCGCGATTAGCAATATAATAAACGGTAAGGAACGAACAATGTTAATGATCGGATTTAAAATACTGTACAGCCATTTGTTCTCCAAAATTCCGCCTGAACGGGTGACGACGAGTAAAATACCGATAGGGATACCAATCAGAGCACCAATAAATAATGATATGCTGACCATAAGTATAGATTCATACAAAGCTTCCCACAGTTGATCCCAAGTTATCGTGGTTCCTGTAATCATCATAGACTTTCCACCTCCTGAATATGAACCCCTTTGCTCTTGATAAAATCAACAGCCTGCTGAACGGCATGCTGCTCACCGCGCAATTGAAGTGTCATATAGCCAATCGTCGTTTCTTGAATCTCCGTCATGTTGGCAAACAAAATGTTCACATGGATATCGTGCTTCCGAATCAATTCATGAACCACTGGGTCGGAAGCTGCCTGTCCGATAAATTCCAGCTTGTAGATGCGTTGCGACTCTTGCTGCTCGAACGTTTGCAGCACACTATCCGGCACTTGATCGTGAATAACTGTGCGTACAAAGCTTTGCGTCGTTGGATGCTTCGGCTGTCCGAATACCTCCAGCACGTTGCCCTGCTCAATGATTTCTCCCTTTTCCATGACGGCCACCTTATTGCAAATCCGCTGAATCACCGACATTTCATGGGTAATGATCAAGATGGTGATCTTGTATTCCTTGTTGATTTTGCGAAGCAAATCAAGAATAGACTGCGTGGTCTGCGGATCAAGTGCCGAGGTTGCCTCATCACAGAGCAAAATGGACGGGTTGCTCGCAAGCGCCCGCGCAATCCCGACACGCTGCTTTTGCCCGCCGGAAAGCTCGCTGGGATAGCTATTTGCCTTATCCGATAATCCTGTGAATGCCAGCAACTCTGTTACACGCCTCTCAATTTCCCGCTTGTTGCGCTTGAGCAACACCAATGGAATGGCAATGTTTTCGAATACTGTTTTCGATTCCAGCAGATTAAAATGCTGAAAAATCATTCCGATCTTTTTCCTTACTTTTCGCAGCCCGGAGGTCGAATAGGCATTTAAGCTCTCCCCTTCGACAAGAACCTCACCGGTCGTTACTTTCTCCAGACGATTGACCAAACGGATAAGCGTACTTTTCCCTGCACCACTAAATCCGATAAAACCAAAGATATCTCCTTTATCTACTGTGATATTTATATTCTTTAACGCTTGAATGCTTAAGCCTTTTCTTACATAGGTTTTGGATACATTCCTAAGTTCAATCATAGCTCCTAACTCCTTCCGCTCCATCAAGTATGTAAGATCTCTCTGAGTTGATTTCTTTCCTATGGCATGAATACTCGAATTAAATCCGAGTATTTTAGTAAGTTTTATAGAGTATACTACTTCGATTTTATATTGATGTCAATATGTGTTTTAAGTTTGGTGCAAGCATTTCTTTCTTTGCATAAATGAACATGATATTGCAGATGGTATGGAATATGCCGAAGTATACACATCTTACCCGAACCGGGGCGGAAGCGGAGGAACATAGATGAAGCGAATATTAACCTTGTGGCTATGCATTGCAATGATGGGAATGTCCACAGTTATGGGAGAATCGGCATCAGCTACCCAAGCTGTGGACGGACAACCGTATCATTTTGGGTTTAAAAAAAGCAAAGGAGGCGAGCTGCCCTCCATCGCACAAGAAGGCTTTATGCACCTGATTGAAAGACAAGGCGGCATCTTTTTGGGGGATACGACTAAGAAAGAATTATTTCTTACTTTCGACAACGGTTACGAAAATGGATATACTCCCAAGGTACTGGATGTATTGAAAGCAAAAAAGGTTCCGGCCGCCTTCTTTGTTACTGGGCATTTTGTAAAAGACCAACCAGATTTGATGCGCCGCATGGCGAGTGAAGGCCATATCATCGGAAACCATTCATGGAGCCATCCTGATATGAGCACCATTTCTTCGGCAGAGATTCGATCTGAGCTGGATCGGGTACGAACTGCATCTGCAGAGCTGACCGGGCAAAAGGAAATGAAATATGTCCGACCACCGCGCGGCATTTTTAATGAAAAAGCATTGGCATCCTGTCGAGAAGCCGGATATACGAGTGTGTTCTGGTCGGTAGCCTACAAGGACTGGGACACGAATATTCAGCAGGGGACGGACTATGCCTATCGTCAAGTTATGCAGCAGCTTCACCCTGGAGCGGTCATTTTGCTCCATTCTGTATCCAAGGATAATGCCGAGGCACTGGGCTCGATCATTGACGAGGCACGCAAGCAAGGATATGAGTTCAAAAGCCTAGATGATCTTAAAGTTAAGCACTATCATTAAAAATAGCATCTAACTTAATGACTCAATACCGTCATCAGCCCGATCCACATCTGCCCTAGCAGACTGTGTGAATCGGGCTGATTAGTTTACGAATAAGAAAGGTCATTGATATAATGACGTAAGAAACGATTTGGATAGCACTTTTTTGGAGGTACATATATTATGCACTTTGTATTTGATTTGGATGGGACGATCTGCTTTAAGGGGCAGTGTGTGTCGGATAAGATCGCAGGCTGTTTGGAACAATTGACTCAAGCGGGACATGAAGTCATTTTTGCCTCGGCACGACCAATCCGCGACATGCTGCCCGTACTTCCTGAACGCTTTCACAACTACACCCTGATTGGTGGTAACGGCTCAATGATCTCCCAAAAAGGCAGTGTAAAATACGTAGAGTCCTTTCTTCCGGAAGTAAAGAATGCTCTACTCACACTGCTAGAGGAGCACCAAGCCACCTACCTGATTGACAGTGAGTGGGATTATGCATATACAGGCGCAGTTGATCATCCCATACTCAACAATGTGGATGTTAGCAAGTTGGCGCAAAAGCTGCCTTTGGCGTCCCTGAAATCTATTGTAAAAATACTCATTTTAACTGCTGACGATATGGAAGGCTTGGCTGCTAAGCTTCTACCGCTGGGTGTGGTCATTCATCAACACCGCAATGAACAGGTACTGGACATTAGCCCACAGAATATCCATAAATGGAACGCGCTTCAGAAGCTAGGTGTGCAGCCTCGTCAATTTATCGCTTTTGGTAATGATGCGAATGATATTCCAATGTTCAAAGAGGCACACCATGCCGTCATGATTCACCATCATGCTGAACTGGCTGCCTACGCGACTGAATCTATTCCTAATGAGGGAGAAAATCAAGAAGAACGGATTATCGCCAAAATACGCGAATTGGCTGAAACAGTAACTGTGTAGTCCAACGCTAAGGAAGGGGAGGCTTCTCTATGAGCCTCCCCTTCTTTTTATCATCTTAAGGATAACGAACATTTATTTTAAGGTTAACTTATACACTCTAGCTTCATAAGGGCGCAGCTTCAAAGCGTGCAAATTTTCTCCTTTTACCGGTTCATAGTTGGAGAGAAGCAGCTCCGCCTTGGCGATAGGAAACTCCTCACCGTCGGGCCAGTGGAACACTGGATCACGGTCAAAAAAATTCAGAATGACTAGCAAACGCTCTTGTCCCAGCATGCGCGCAAATACATACAGTTCTGTATCAAGTGGCAACAACAGCTTGTATTCGCCATAGACTATGACCTCATGTTGTTTGCGCAGAGCAATCAACTTGCGATAATAGTGATAAATCGAGTTCGGATTATTTCTTTCCGCCTCTGCATTAATGTGCTTGTAGTTATCATTAATTTTCATCCACGGCTCTCCATCGGTAAATCCGGCTGCAGGTCCGGCATTCCACTGCATGGGAGTGCGTGCATTATCCCGACTTTTTCGCCAGATCGCGGCCATAATCTGCTCCTCCGGCTCACCGATCTTTCGTTGCTGCTCATAATAATTCAATGTTTCTACGTCCCGGTAATCATCAATCGAAGGGAAGGCAATATTCGTCATCCCAATCTCTTCACCCTGATAAATATAAGGCGTGCCCTCAAGCATATGTGTGAAGGTTGCCAGCATTTTGGCGGATTCCACACGGTACTGGCCATCATTCGCAAAACGCGAGAGAGCCCGCGGTTGATCGTGATTGTTCAGATAATTGGCATTCCATCCTTCCTGATGAAGCACCGTCTGCCAACTACTCATTATTTTTTTCAGTTCCACCAGCGTCCACGACTTGTACTTCCATTTTTCCGTTCCTAACCCTTGGGCATCAATAAACATGTGTTCAAACTGAAACACCATATTCAGCTCATGCCGCTGATCTCCCACATAATCCAGTGCCTGCTCTGGCCCTAAACCGGACGTTTCACCAACCGTCATTAAGGGATAACGCTCCAGTACCTTTTCGTTCAGCATCCGTAGAAGTACATGTACTTGTTCAAGGTTGGAAAAGAGCTGATAGGCACGCACCAAGGTTTGTTTGTCAGGATTATGCGCATCCGGCAGTCCTTCGGCTTTGACAATATGGGCAATGGCGTCAAAGCGGAAGCCATCGACTCCCTTTTTTAACCACCATTCCACCATACGATAGAGTTCACCCACCATCTCTTCATTTTCCCAGTTCAGATCCGGCTGATGCTCGGAATATAGATGCATGTAATATTCGTCTGTAAGCTTGTCATATTTCCATACAGAACCGGAGAAATACGATTCCCAGTTGTTCGGATATCCGCCATTTTTGCCTGTTCGCCATATGTAGTAGTCCCGCTTCGGATTATCCTTGGACGAGCGTGACTCCGTGAACCACGGGTGCTCATCCGACGTATGGTTTAATACCAAATCCATCATAATTTTGATACCTCGTTCATGCGCCTGATGAAGGAGTTCATCAAAATCCTCCATCGTTCCAAACTCATCCATAATGGCATAATAATCGCTAATATCATATCCGTTATCGTGATTGGGCGACTTATATATCGGGCAAATCCAGATCACATCAATACCCAGCTCAGACAGATAATCCAGCCGAGACAAAATGCCGCGCAGGTCCCCTTTTCCGTCTCCGTCAGAATCCTGAAAACTGATCGGGTATATCTGATAAACAACAGCTTCCTTCCACCATATTTTTTTAGGCATGTTTCCCTCCTGTATCTTCTCTGTACATCCAATAGCTTATGCTCTTAACATACACGCAATACCTGTATGCGAATCGTCGGTGCAGGGAAATGAGGGACTTGTAAGCTTGCTTAGGTACACAAGCAGAGCTGCTATAGCCTACGATATGTTTTTTTAATTTTTTTTTTGAAAAACAGGTTGTATACATGGACTTGGCGTTACCTATATTTATGAACTACCCATATACTTGAACCAAAAGCGGTGCCATTCTTGAATTTAGGGAGGAATTGATATGAACTTTCGGCCCAAGGAGCCAAAGGATTTAATTGTGGAGTCAGCTGTGATCCCGCCCAACATCCATGTGGATGTGGAGTCAGCCACTGAGGGGGGAACACGCCGCCTGATGCTTAGTGATAACCCGGAGACGCTTACCCACGTGACGGTACCTACCGAGCAAGCCACTTTGTGGCATGATGTGGTTCGCACCACCACCCGGACAGTCAAGCACCGGATTTTCGGCTGGCATTATAACAAAATCGACAGCCCTGTTAAACTGGGCATCACCATAGAGAATAAAAGCACGGCCCGCCTGGAAGTACGCCATATTGAACGTGCCCTGGAGATTGTACCTGAGGATGGCAACTGGATTATTGATGTTGGGCAGTCTATTGCCAAAAGCTGTTTGGCGGGTACGATGAAACGTCTGAAGCCAGTAGACCGTCACAAATTTGGCAGAGGCACCGCCTTGCTGGAGGAATTTGAGCTACCCGAAGGATCACTGGCCGGATTCGTCTATGACCTCACGGTAGAATATGCCGAAGGCCACGGTACGCTGGACTATGTGATTCGCACCGTAGTCAGCAAAGATACGCAGACTGATCTGCGCGAGATTCATGAGGATGCGCTCCCCCCTGTACCCCCGCCACAGGCGCATCCACGGGGCGTATGGTCCTTTTCTGAAACAAATGCGCGTATGCCGGAGTATGTAGTAGGGCAAAGCGCCAACTACCGAGCATGTGCCACTAAGAAGCTGAACGGCGAAACTCCTGCAGATCTTCTGTTTACAGGGGAACGCAGCGAGCTGGGGCCTGCGCTTGATAATCGCGGACAATTCGGAACAATATATAACGCAACCATTCCTATCGTTAATCACAGTAGTGAGGTACGTACCGTACGAATCTACGCTAATCCACGTGGAGGTGCATTCGCCGGGTCTGTACGCGTAGATGGTCATGTATACGGTATCCCCTTGCTACAAGATAATACCAAGGTATGCCGACTGACTGACATCCGCGTCCCGTCTGGCCAGTCGAGCTATTCTCTTAGCTTCATGGTTGCAGGTAGCGCGACTACTCCGCTGGGTTTATACGTGATCACACTATAATCGTAATAACATTAGATGGACACATGGGTCGCCTCAATAGTGCAAAGAATATAATTAAGATGTAGTTGTTCTAAAAAAATCAAATAACCCGGTGACCATAGATCATCGGGTTATTTGTGTCGATTTCTTTATAGAATACGCTATTTCAGATTACACTACTCTACTAAGTATAAAATTGGATGGTGGAGTAGGCTCCGGCTTACCAAACAAATAACCCTGAGCTAGCGACACACCTGCATCACGACAAAATTCAAAATCCTCCATTTGCTCTACACCTTCAGCCAACACCTGACCACCAAAACGAAAAGCGGATTCCACTATCCCAGTAATTTGGCGTTTTTGATCACTGTTACTGTGACAGCCATCAATTATACTGCGGTCAATTTTAACATAATCGGGCTGGAGGCAATTCATAAGCTCTGTCGTAGAATAACCTGCCCCTACATCGTCCAGTGCCACCGAAACTCCCCGTGTACGATATTGTTCAAAGATTTGATGCAAAAAATTCAGGTCGTCTATTTCTTCCGTCTCTACGACCTCAAACACAAAATCCTCCGTATTCATGGATAGCCGATCAATTGTCTCAAAGGTATGATTCAAGCAATAAGCCGGATTATAAATAGTTGAAGGGAGAAAATTAATAAATCGTTTAATTCCCGTCGGAAGGCATGTCGCACTTTTTTCAATGGCGGAAATACGAGCCGAGCGATCCAAATGAGCATGCAAGCCAGCTTCACGAGCAACTTCAAACAATCGGAAAGGCTGAAAAGACTTATCGGGCTGTGATGGACGCAGCAAAAACTCAAAGCCTATGATATTCAGCTTGTAGTCAACAATAGGTTGCATATGGCTGGTAAAGTTTTGATTCTTAATAATACTCACCAGATCCGGATGTTGCAGTCGAGCTTGCAATTGACTAAATAAAAGCCAGTCCTCAAATCCCTCAACATGTTGCAAACCAGTCACCACAACTTGCATTCGGTCCAAGCACTCCTGCGGCAGACGAGCCAGTCCGTTAACCAACTGTTCCAACTGTGAACGGCTGTCGTAGCGAAACACGATGTTATCCTCACACCAATGTTCTGGTTTCATTTGTTCCGATAGCATACCCAAGCCCTCTAATGCTGGAGTAAGCGACACCCTAGAATGCCTAATTTTCAGCAATCCTTGATCCTTAATAGGTAATATGATGCTGCAATTGCTGCAAGTCATAATGGTCCTCCTCGGAACAATTTCCCGGTTTTTTCACCATTATATCACAAACAATTAGAACAAAAGTACTATATAATTACGTGTTTTGACAAAAAATAAGCTTATTCCGAACAACAACTTAGGACTTAAGTACATATTCGACAAAAACAAAGCCTTTTTTACACTCATAATAAACACGGTACTATTGTATTGGGCATCAAAAAAAGCAGCAAATCTCTTGTTTAAAGAGACTTACTGCTTCATTCTGTTATGGAGTGGAGACTAAAATCCCAAGTTACTTGGACGCCTTTGGCTTCGTTGTTATAGCCGGTTTTGCAGCCGCAGGTTTAGTCGTTTTGACAGCTGGCTTCGCGGTTGCTTTCGCAGGTGCCGCAGCTTCCTTCACAGAGGTCGTTGCTGCACTAGGCTTAGCGCCAGCTTTCAAGCTGTATTTGGCAAACCCGTCTGCCGCGTTGCTCAAGTATGAAATTTGTTGATTTCCGGCCAGCACGTCTTTGGCATCAGGAGAGGACTCAAAAGTAACCTTGGCCTGACCAAAAGGAGCAATAGACCAGTTGCCGTCCGCTGACGGGTTAATCGTTCCGTTCGTACGGATATAATCAACAACGACTTGGCGACTTTCATCCGGTGCTGCCATCACAATTCGTTTGCCATCTGGGTTAGCCAGTTTGGAGGAGGAAGCACGATAGTTATTGGTCGCAACAATAAATTTCTGTGCAGGATCAATAGCCTTCCCATTGTATTGCAGATCCTTGATACGATGGGCTGAAGAATCAATAATAGTTCCCTTGGCATCATATCGTGCAGGCTGAGTTACATCAATCTGGTAATTCACACCGTCAATCACATCAAAATTGTAGGTTGGGAAATCTTTGTTGATCAGCGATTGTTCCTCAGTTTTGCTAGGATCAATGCGGTTGAACTGACCCGCAGACCACTCCAGCCACTCCTGAATTTCAGCACCAGTAACTTCTACAGCATGAACCGTGTTCGGGTACACATACAGATCGGACACGTTTTTAATCGCTATTGTACCTTCAGGAATGTTGGTATAATACTCGGCACCGTTGCGACCACCGGCTTTGAATGGAGCGCCTGCCGATAATACGGGGAGATTTTCGTATTCGGTTCCTTTAAGATGGTTTTGAACATACCATTTCTGTGCATTTGTCACAATTTGAATGGACGGGTCATCCTGCACTAATGCAAAATAGCTGGTAATCGGTGCAGTCGTTGTTCCGACAGGTTGACGGATATAATCCAGCGTTCCTTGATGCTCTCCTTTAATTGCATCAACCAGTTTAAAGTCAGGAATAAACTGCGCAGTCTGATTGGTGGTACTCACAACTGGACGTACTTGAGACTGAGAGTTGATTACATTCCACTCACGGTTTTTCTTTTCCAGGCTCAGATCAATAATGCCCAGATCCTTGCCCCACGATGAAGCTTCTACTGCTGGTACGCCATTAATAGTTCCTTTATCCAAATCTACACCCTTCATATCTTTAAAATCTGAGCTTGGGAAAGATTTATGAGCATGCCCAAACAGAATCGCGTTAATCCCGTCTACCTTGCTCAAATATTTAACGGCATTTTCCATCATTGGCGTTTGCGGCACATCCTCATAGCCTGTATGTGCAAGCACAACAATAATGTCAGCCCCTTCTGTTTTCATTTGCGGAATAAACTTTTTGGCTGTTTCCACAATATCCTTTGTAACGACCTTATCTTTCAAATTAGCTTCATCCCACTGCATAATTTGGGGGGTTACCAGACCGATGACACCCACTCTGAGTGTATGCTCTTCGCCCTTCTCATCCATTACTGTTTTATCAAGAATCTGATAAGGGGTAAAATAATTTTTAGTAGCTTCGCCCCCTTTATCAACATAAACGTTCGCATTTACGTAAGGAAAGTCAGCGCCCTTGAGCGATTTGTCCAAAAAGTCGAGACCATAGTTGAATTCGTGGTTTCCCACAGTAGCCGCATCATAGCCCATCAAATTCATCATCTTGTAGACTGGATGGACGCCGCCTTCTTTCTCAAAGGTTTTGTTGCGGGCCATATAATCGCCTAATGGGTTGCCCTGCAGCAAATCACCGTTATCGAACAGCATACTGTTTCTTGTTTCACTACGTGCTTTCTGGATCAAACTAGCTGTACTAACCAAGCCATATTCGTTGGTTTCTTTGTCTGAATAGTAATCATAATTCATCAGTGCTCCATGAATATCCGTTGTTTCCATGATCCGCAAATTCACCGTAGCGCTATCGCGAGAGTCGCTAGCTGCCCAGGATGGAGCGGCTGAAAACACCAGTAGGCTACAAGCTACAACTGCTGCTGTAAACCCTTTAAACCAATTTTTACGAAATAACAAAATATATCCCTCCTCATTAAGGTGTATGCCTCATATACATACTTTTGCACATATATGTAAGCTTTGAACCCACCATTCCTATTTTAATCCAACGCCAGACAAAAGAGTAGTCATTTGCTTAAAATATTTATGAAAAAATAATTATTTCTCGTATAAAAAAAGCCAGTAAATCTCCTGAAAAAGTTGGAAATTTACTGGCTTGTCCGTTTATATTGTTTCTATTTCGTCCACATCTGGCGCTCCGTTTGTTGACCCACGTACTCAATACGAGTTGGATTGACGTCTAAAATGACATAATCGGGATCATCTGGTCCGGAAAACCATTTTTTCAGAGAATCATTCCACACTTGTTTGCGTAACCCCTCATCAGCTGTAATCTGGACGGTAGCCTCCACTTCCAAGACTTCCTTCGTGCCACCCACTTCATAGCCCAGCAGCAAATAAGCATTCGGATTGTCCTTTAGCTCATCCACTTTATGTGTTTTGCGATCCGTCGCCAGATGAATGTTCATTCCATCGTTAAAAAGGGCCATATAGCGTACTTTCGGTTTTCCGCCCTCTACCGTACCTAACGAGCAAAATTTGTTGTTATCCAAAGCCTTCACAATGGCTTGTTCCAGCTGACTGCGATCCAGTGTCTCCGTTTTACCCACAGTACAACAACTCCTTTTTACGAATTAGAATTCTATAGGGCTATGCCACTTGGCACCAGCTCTCCTAAACATACAGTGTAGCTGTTCTGAAAATAACATGACCGGAACAGATCTGAATGATTCATGTTCATTTTCAGATCGAAGCTCACAGTAAAAGTGTACCCTGTCGTTCGACAAATGAACCGTGAGCGCTTCCTCAAAGCTGGACAGACCCGCTTTCAAGGCATATAATCGTCGTAGTAAACCCGAATAAACGAACCCATTAAACCATACAATGCCAGGGGTGCTGGAATCGGCCGGCTGAGAGTGTGTCCCAAGACACTGACCCTTACAACCTGATCTGGGTAATGCCAGCGTAGGAATGCTTAAGCAAGATGTGCCTTTTATTAAAACAGGACATCCCTTACTTTGGTATATACAAGCGCAAGCGTCCCGGAATCTCGGGACGCTTTTTTTTGTTGAAGATAAAGTTGTTGGAAAGATTGCTTCCGGCAGATGTGATTTTTGTGAAAATGGGGAATATAAACTGTCTGATTGGACGGATAACGGGTAATTAAAAAGGAGAGAACACAACGATGAAGCGCATGAAAATGTTAAGCCTGGGTCTGATCAGTCTGTGGCTCATGGCTATGACTCTGACCGCTTGCGGCGGCAATCCCCCTACATCTCAAAAGGAGGTTCCTGCTGCCGACACTTCAACGTCTACCTCGGCAAAGGGGCTCAAAGATGTTAAAGTCGTGCTCGACTGGACACCCAATACGAATCACACGGGACTCTATGTCGCCAAGGACAAAGGATTTTACGAAAAAGCAGGCTTAAATGTCCAAATTGTTCAACCTGGTTCAGGGGGAGCCGACCAAATGGTTGCTTCGAATGCTGCACCTTTTGGTATCAGCTATCAAGAAGGCATCACTCAGGCTCGCATCCAAGGCGTACCGCTCGTATCCATCGCTGCGGTGATTCAGCACAACACCTCTGGCTTCGCAGCTCCGGTAGACCGCGGAATTAAAAGCCCGAAAGATTTCGAGGGTAAAAGCTACGGTGGCTGGGGTTCTCCTGTAGAAGAAGCGGTCATGAAATCCATCATGGATTCAGACCAAGGTGATGTGAGCAAAGTGAAAATCGTCAATATGGGCAATGCAGACTATTTTACAGCCGTGAAGCGGGATATTGACTTTGCCTGGATTTTCTACGCATGGACCGGGATTGAGGCCGAGCTTCGAGGCGAGCCCTTGGATATGCTGTATGTAAAAGATTATTCCAAAAGTCTCGATTACTATACACCTGTAATTGTGAGTAATGAACAGACGATAAAAAATGATCCTGACCTAGTCAAAGCGTTCATGGATGCTACCGCACAAGGCTATGAATACACTATCGCCCATCCAGAAGAAGCGGCGAATATCTTAACTAAAGCTGTGCCAGAGCTGGACAAAAAACTGGTACTTGCTAGCCAAAAATGGCTAAGCCCGCGTTATCAAGACGATGCCACGCAATGGGGCTTACAAAAAGCAGAGGTATGGCAAAACTACTCGGATTGGATGTATGAACGCAAGCTGCTCAGCAAATCTTTGGAAGTCGATAAGGCCTTCACAAACGACTTCTTGCCCAAGCGTTGATCATTTTGTTAAATCGCTAAATAAGACTGGACTAGAGAAGTGAACGAAGCGCCACTACGCGCTTTGTGTGTAAAAATGCCACACAACCTATCAAAAAACTAAAGTGCTTTTAAGGCGGTTGGTAGCGGAGCGGTTCATTTGAATCTGGAAAAGCGAAGCGTTCGCCTGAAGCTTTCTTTAGGAAAGCTAGCTTCGGAAGCATACGCTCAGGGGGATTCTTACCTTTAAAATTTAATTCAAAGAATCCCATGGCAACAGCGATCGTAAGATCAAATGAAACGCGAAGCGGTCTCCCCGCCTTAAACCAATTTATTTTCCTAATAACTTAAACAATAAAGGACAGGTGAAATTCACATGGCTAATACACTGCTCAGCATTCAAGTAATCCCTAAAACACCTAATAACGAAGACTCTTACCCCTATGTAGACAAGGCGATTGAGGTCATCCAGCGTTCCGGTGTCAAACATCAGGTGAATCCATTGGATACGACCATGGAGGGCGAGCTCGACGAGTTGCTGAAAGTGGTTAAAGAAATGCACGAGGCTTTGACGGAAGCTGGAAGTCCCAGCGTCATTTCACAGATCAAAATTGCACATAACCCACAGGGCATCAGCATGAACAAGCTGACCGAGAAGTATCGCCCATGAATCCGAAAGGCAAGAACGCATCCTGGTGGAAAAGCGTATGGCCGCCCCTTGTGGCGGTCCTCTTCTTTTTAGCGGCTTGGCAGGGAGCGGTTTCCTATTTACATATTGAATCCTGGCTGCTGCCAGCTCCATCCCTAATCGTAAAAGAGGGTATGGCGCAGTCGGCGTTGCTTGGTGCCCATACATGGGCTACGATTCGCCTGACGCTTGCGGGATTTGCTATAGGGACAGCAACAGGACTGCTGATCGCCATCATTCTCCATACGATTCCTTTTCTCAAATCTGCTCTGTACCCGCTCCTGATCCTTAGCCAAAACATTCCGATTATCGCCCTCGGTCCGTTGCTCATGGTATGGTTCGGTTTTGGCGTGCTGCCCAAGCTTATGGTCATTACATTAGTATGCTTTTTTCCCGTGGCTGTAGCAGCCATGGACGGGCTGACACGGACAGACCGTATGATGATGAACTACATGCGGATGTCGGGTGCAAGCCGCCGGGCTATTTTTCTAAAACTAGAGCTGCCACACTCCCTGCCACAAGTCTTCTCTGGCATTAAAATCGCTGCTACCTACAGTGTGATGGGCGCAATTATTGCCGAATGGATTGGGGCCAGTGAAGGAATTGGATATTATATGTTGCTGCAAAAATCTGCCTATCGTACGGATCTCATTTTTGCCGCTATCGGGATTATTGTTACACTCAGCTTACTGATGTTTGTCGTTATTCTACTACTGGAGAAATGGTTGGTGCGCTGGAAACCCGATCAAGAATAGCCTCCACATATTTGCATTAAAGCATTAATGAAAGGACGTGGCACATATGAGTCTGCATCCGACGGACTTGACATCACCACACATGGCTCATGAGCAGCAACAAGCCGGGGAACCGCAGGTAATCACGCCTGCCCCTCCTGCTTTGGAATTGGACGGGATCAGCCTCGCCTTCCAGAAAAAACGAAGCACACTGCCTGTACTGCAGAATGTGTCCCTCACCGTCAAGCCGGGAGAATTTGTCTCCCTCGTCGGTCCGTCAGGCAGTGGCAAAAGCACGCTGTTTCACATCATCGGCGGGCTGCTCAAGCCGCAGCAGGGACGTATTCATATGCATGGACAGGACGTGACTAGTGAACGCGGTCATATTAGCTATATGCCGCAGCAGCCCGCCCTTTTCCCGTGGCGCACCACGCTGGACAACATACTACTCGGGCAGGAAAATGCACCGCGAAAGGATGCAGTAGCAGAGTCCCGATACGTCAGCGAACGTGAACGACGCAAAGAAGCCTTGCAATGGCTTGAGCAGGTTGGGCTGGGCAAGTTCGCGAAGGCGTATCCGCATACGTTATCTGGTGGCATGCAGCAACGTGCGGCCTTTCTTCGTGCCCTGCTTAGCCCACAGGAATTAATGCTGCTGGATGAGCCGTTCAGCGCACTCGATGCGCTGACACGTGCAGACATGCAGCAATGGTTATTGCGGATGTGGGAGAAGAACCGCCGCTCTGTGCTGTTCATTACCCACAGCATTGAAGAAGCGCTGTTGCTCTCCGACCGCATCTATGTGCTGTCAGCGCGACCTGCTTCAGTGATGCATGTCGTAGACGTTCCTTTTCCTCGCCCGCGTAGGGAAGAAATCACCCTCGATCCACGCTTTATGGAATGGAAGCGGACAATGACTGGCTGGATGCGTGAGGAAAAATACAAACTGGATGGCGATATGGACACCGCTGAAAGTGCTCGTAAAAACACCCTGAACGATGGGGCAAATTTCTTATGAATGATTGGAACCTGCACTCTGCATTCAGATTGAACGCAGCAGCAACTGCTCCCTTAATCGACGCGCACATTCATGTAGACAGCTACCCGCCTGAGCAACAAGAGCTATTGCTCGCTTCGCTTGCCGACAACCATGTAGAAGCCATTATAGCCGTGTCCATGCATCTCGCCTCCAATCAAGCCAACCTGCGCCTGGCTGAGCGTTGGCCCGGGCTAGTACGTCCAGCCTTCGGCTTTCATCCAGAACAGGCTCTGCCACCACAAGCCGAGCTTGACTTGTTGTTTGATTGGATGGACGAACATGTACAACAAATGATTGCGGTAGGTGAAGTCGGCCTGCCCTATTACAATCGGCTGGAAGCCTCACGCAGCGGAGATGCTTTTGACCTCGCTCCCTATATAGCACTACTGGAGCGATTTATCCAGTTTGCAAGCAAGCATAGCAAGCCCATCGTGCTGCACGCCGTTTATGAAGATGCAGACATGGCCTGCGACCTATTGGAACGTCACGGCGTTACGCAAGCGCATTTTCACTGGTTCAAGGGCTCTGCCGCCACGACCAAACGTATGGCCCGTAATGGCTATTATGTGTCCTTCACACCGGATCTCCTGTACGAAGAAGAAATCCGCAGTTTGGCAAGACAGTATCCGTCTAATCAGGTCATGGCAGAGACAGACGGCCCATGGCCATTCGAGGGCCCTTTTACCGGACAGCAGACACATCCACGGATGACTGCCGAGGTCATTCGCGAGTATAGCAAGCTGACCGGTCAAGATGAAGCTACTGTCCGTCAATTGTTTTATGATAATACGAGCCGCTTCTACTCCCTGTCCAATTCATAAAGGCATATCAGCTAGTTACTAAAAGGCTCACAACCATAACTTGTAGTCAAAGCAAAGAACCTCCTTATATACGCGAAACTTTATCATGCGTAATTAAGGAGGTTCTTGTAATTTTACATACACGTGTTGCTCAAATGCAGCTCATCCATTGCAACGTTTTTTGACGTTGCTCCACTTTATTGCTTCAAGAAACCCTTCTGTTCCAAAAATGGCTTCAACTGCAAACGCGCTGGCTCGGTCAATCTCGTCGCCATTTGCTCAGACCAAGGTGTAGAGCGTTGACCGCCCGTACGTTCCTTCAGATATTCAGCTGATGTATGGTCGTATACCTCTACAGCTTTCATCGTCTGATTTTTATCGTAACCATTCATATGCAAAACACCGGACAGTGGAAGTCGTGGACGCAAGCCCGTTTCCTGATCCGGTACACCAATGCACATACCGAACACTGGATATACCAGCTCTGGTAACCCTAACAACTCGGATACCTCTGCTATTTTAGTACGAATGCCCCCGATGTAAACGATGCCCAAGCCGAGTGATTCAGCGGCCACCGCTGCATTTTGTGCAGCTAACGCGGCATCAATGGTTGCAACCGTATAATTTTCGACGGACCCTTCGTAGGAAGGCTGGCCTGGCTGATGATGAATCGTCACCTGCTTCAAACGATACAGGTCTGCGCACCACACCAGAAATGTAGGGCATTGCTCAACATAAGCCTGCCCTCCTGCCAACTCGGCCAGTTTTGTTTTTAAGGAAGGCTCGGTAACGGCAATAACGGTATATGCCTGCACATTGCTGGACGAGGATGCCATTTGGCCAGCTGCCACAATAGCTGCGAGCTGCTCGTCGGTAATGGGGTCTGACTTGAATTTTCGCACAGACCGGTGGTTCATCAACAAGGAAATCGTATCATTCATGACGGCTTCACTCCTAATCCATAATATAAGCTCTTTATCTGCTTCAAGCTGTGAGTACACGAAAAGGTTCTTGCATACTTGCATGGCACTCCTACAAATATTATGAAACTTTCGCCAATGATAAGCAACCTGACGCGATGAAAGATGGCACCATGGATTACACAAATGAAAAACTTAGCAAAAAAGCAAGTACGCACAAAGCTAAAATTGTGTGTACTTGCTCTAATTACAAAATGATCTCGCTACAAATATCCAGCAGTATGCGTCTGCCTAATACATCAAAACATTTACAGCTTCACGCGCTGGAGACGCAGCGCATTCAGCACGACCGAAACAGAGCTGAATGCCATGGCCGCTCCCGCCAACCATGGAGCAAGAAAGCCTAAAGCAGCAATCGGAATGCCGATCACGTTATAACCGAGCGCCCAGAACAGATTTTGCCGTATGTTTGTCATGGTCCGCCGGCTCATTTCGATCGCGTCCGGAATGCTATTTAGGTTACCACGCATGAGCGTAATATCGGCAGCCTCCATGGCCACATCCGTACCCGTACCCATTGCCATCCCTATATGAGCTGTAGCCAGCGCCGGCGCATCGTTAATACCGTCCCCGACCATGGCTACGATCTTGCCCTGTTCCTGAAGTCGTTTTACCTCTTCGGCCTTTCCTTCAGGCAACACTTCCGCCAGCACCCGTTCAATTCCCGCCTGGGCGGCAACGGCCCGCGCCGTCCTTTCATTGTCACCCGTAATCATGATGACTTCAATGTTCATCGCCCGCAGACGGGCAACAGCTTCTCGTGACGTTTCTTTAATTGTATCCGCGACGGCCACTAATCCGGCATAGGAACCGTCCACAGCGACAAGCATCGCCGTTTTCCCTGCGCCTTCCAGTTCATTCATTTGCTGCTCGGTTGAGTCATCAATCGCGATGCCTTCCCTGCTCATTAACCGGCGTGTGCCCACCAATACCTGCTTGCCTTCCACAGAGGCCTTCACACCATAACCCGGAATATTTTCAAAATCCGTCGGGCTCACTAGCTCAATACCTCGATCAGCAATCCCTTTTACAATAGCTTCTGCCAGCGGATGCTCCGAGCTTTTTTCTGCCGCACCGAGCAATCGCAGCAAATCCGTTTCAGCCAGGCTGCTTGCGCCAACCATAACATCCGTTAGCTCTGGCTTGCCGTTCGTAACCGTACCTGTCTTATCCAAAATCACTGCGTTGACGGAACGGGTCATTTCCAAATGCTCGCCGCCCTTGAACAAAATACCGTACTCAGCGGCACGTCCCGATCCTGCCATAATGGACGTTGGGGTAGCCAATCCGAGCGCACAAGGACAAGCAATGACGAGAACTGCAATCATTTTCTCCAATGATCCTGCAAAATCAGACGGTGTCACAAGGAAAAACCAGACGAGAAACGTCATCACGGCAATAGCAACTACGATGGGAACAAAGATACCCGAGATTTGATCCGCAATCCGCTGAATCGGGGCCTTGGAGTTTTGCGCATCTTCCACGACCTTAATAATACGGGCCAACGCCGTATCACCACCCACACGCTCAGCCTGGATACGAAGTACTCCGTTTTTATTGAGCGTGGCTCCTGTGACCGGGGAACCCTCTCCTTTTTCAACCGGAAGACTCTCGCCACTTAACATGGATTCATCCACTGCCGAACGCCCATCCACGACTACACCATCGACGGGAATTTTCTCCCCTGGACGCACAATAAAGATATCCTTCACACGCACTTGTTCAATCGGTATATCTAGCTCTTGTCCATCACGTACCACACGTGCCGTTGTCGCCTGTAGGTTCATCAAGCTCTTGATCGCCTCAGACGAACGTCCTTTGGCTACCGCTTCGAACCATTTACCGACCAGAATAAGCGTAATGAGTACCGCGCTTGTCTCGTAATACAGCTCTGGCATGGTCATGACAGGCATTCCCGCCATTCCCTCCATGACATCAGACGGACGCAGGGTAAGGTACAAGCTGTAAAAATAAGCCGCAGACGTACCCAGTGCAACTAACACATCCATATTCGAACTGCCGTTGCGAAGCGCTTTATACGCGCCCACATAAAACTGCCATCCAATGATGAACTGAATGGGTGTTGTCAGTACAAGTTGAAACCATGGATTCAAGAACAGTTCCGGTACATAAATCCATGAGGTAAAGGAAAAATGAGCCACCATCGCCCACAATAACGGAAGCGACAGCACTGCCGATATTATCCACTTCCATTTTTTACGTTGGATATCCTTACTGCGAACATCCGCAATATTGTCCTCAGCACTCTGTGGGATCGCTCCGTAGCCCAGCTGTTCAATCTTGCTTACCAGATCACTAACCGTAGTACTCCCAGCAGAATATTCCACATGAGCTGTTTCCATCGCCAAATTAACCGTAGCACCTGTTACGCCTGGTATTCGGTTTAATCCTTTTTCAATTCGAGCTGCACAGGCTGCGCAAGTCATGCCCGTCACATTCAAATTGGCTTCTTCACTCACAGTTCCAAAACCAAGAGAAGCAATTTTATCGCGGAATTCAGGGATTTCCACCTGCTTGGGGTCATAGGATATAGACGCCTGCTCCAATGCCAAATTCACATTAGCCTGCGCCACTCCGTCTATTCGGTTTAAACCTTTTTCAATACGGCTTGCGCAGGCTGCGCAGGACATCCCCGTAATATGAAGCGTTGTATGCTTATCACCGTCGGTCGCGCGGTTTTCCATGGTAGTCCTCCTTCTACATACCCCAGTGGGGTATATTGTGTTCAAAAAGAAAAAGCTCCTAACATGGAAGCTTCTTCTTCGAACAAATCTGTTCACGAATCATACAGCACCTTAATCTTAAACAACATCATAGCCTTGGTCTGCAATGGCTGTTTTCAGAGCTTCAACACTCAGCTTGGATTCGTCATATTCTACACTTACCTGTTTCGTTTCGAGGCTGACCTTGCCGGTAGCGCCTACTTTCTCCAAAGCTCCTTCTACGGCTTTCACGCAATGATTACAGCTCATGCCTTCTACGTTCAATGTAACTTGTGCCATTTTCGTTTCCTCCTCAAGGGTACGTCCATACCCATAATGTGTATATCTGCTACTTTTAACGGATTAGCTTCTTAACCGTAATTAGTAGCTCATCAATCACTTCTTGCTCTCCTGCCTGCATGCGCTCAATGACACAGCTTTTCATATGCCCTTCCAGCAGTAGCTTGCCGACACCATTCAGTGCCGACTGAACAGCCGCAATCTGGTTCAACACATCGTCACAGTAAGTGTCCTTCTCAATCAAGCCCTTAATCCCGCGTACCTGCCCTTCAATACGGTTTAACCGAGATACAAGGCTGTTCTTGAATTCCGCCGAATGATGACTTTTTCTAACTGTCTTCTCCCCATCTGTTCCACAATGAGTCCCGTGGACTTCAGTGTGGGAAACAGGTTGCTCCTCAGCCATACATCAGCCTCCTGTGTGGTGTAATGCACTCATGCATTTAATATAACCCCATCATAATATACCCCCACGGGGTATGTCAACATTCCTAAAAAATGTCACCATTTTGCCTTGTTTCACACTTTTGAGCGTGCTTCCTTGGCAAGTACAACAAAGCTTAACAGCGCACCCAGCTCAGCTATAGCAATAACAACCGCCATCGGTACGGGGGTTGTTCCACTACCCAAGCCTACCAACGGTGAAGCGATGGAGCCCAGCAATAGAGGCAGCAAGCCAAGCATGGCGGACGCACTGCCTGCGGAACGCTGCTGACTCTGCATGGCCAGTGAAGTCGTCGTTGTACTCACAATACCTACGCAGGATACGACAAAAAACATCGGAATTAATACAGCTAACAATTGGCCTCCGGTAAAAGCTACGGTAAGCAAGCTGATCCCGGCTACAGCCGCAATTATCAGACCTGACAAGAGCAATTGTCGTTCGCTAAATCGACCCACGAGTCTACCCGTCAACTGGGAAAACAGTACAATCCCCAAACCATTCACTGCAAAAATGATGCTATACGTCTGGGGAGAAACCCCGAAAATATCCTGAAGCACGAAAGGCGAGCCAGCGATGTACGCAAACATCGCCCCTGTAATCAGTGCCTGCGAGAGGGCATAACCCATAAAGCGCCGATCTGCAAATAGATGACCGAGTGTTCCCAGCGTCTGCTTCAAGCCACCGGATGACCGACGGTTCGTTGGCAACGTTTCTGGAAGACCCAATACAACGGCAATTAGCATGGCCACACCAACTACACACAGCACCATGAAAACACCGCGCCAGGAAACAAAATTCAAAATGACACCGCCCAGCACAGGTGCAGCAATGGGAGCCACACCATTCACCAGCATGAGCAGTGAGAAAAAGCGTGTCAATTCTTTGCCCGAGTACAGATCACGGGCCACTGCTCTGGAAATCACGATCCCCGCCGATCCCGTAAGCCCTTGAATAAAGCGAAGCGCAATGAGCACAGCGATATTTGGAGCAAACACACATAACAGCGATGCCGCGGCGTACAGAATAAGCGAAATCACCAGCGGTCCTCTGCGACCCCTCACATCGCTAAGCGGACCAGCAACGATCTGACCAACGGCCAGTCCCAACAGACAGGCTGTCAGACTAAGCTGCGCTAGCGAAGTAGTCGTATGCAAATTGTCGGCTAATGTAGGCAGTGACGGCAAATACATATCTATGGACAATGGTCCGAAGGCACTTAATGCACCCAGAACAAAGGCAATCCATAATATTCGTGATTTGGTCATATCTGCGGCAACCATTACCGTATTGGATAACCGATTCATGATAATAATCATCCTTTTCACTAAAATATAAATAATGACTTCAATATATTATGATATCATTCATTTCATCTGGCTTCGAATAATTACACGCTAATCCGCGATTTTTTTTCAAAATTGCTATAAATCAGGCAGGAATTTACCAATTTCAGGTCGAATTACACGGTAACCAAAACAAAAAAATTGTAGAATCTGGAGAATGATAATGGTCTATGATGGAGTGCTGCTGGGTCTCATTGTAGGCCTGTTTAGAGGAGGCTGGCGGCAAGGTCTGATCCGTTTCAGTCATATTCGCCTTATAGCCGGTTGGATGTTCCCCCTGCTGCTGGTGGTTCAATTCATTATTTTTTATGCTCAGGAAAAGTGGGCTTGGCTGGCAGCCATTAATGGGTATCTATTTATGGGAGTCTACGTGGTCGGATTGATATTTCTCTGGTTGAACAGACATCATAAGGGATTCAAGCTTATTTTAATCGGCGTGTTGATGAATTTTATAGTTATGGCAGTGAATGGCGGCAGGATGCCGGTCTCGCTGAGCGCTTCTGAAGTACTGGGTCCCTATTATACAGATATGCTTAAATCCGGCAGTGTCATCTCGAAACATTACATGATGGATGCGAGCACACGTTTATCATTGCTTGGTGACATCATTCCCCTTTCCAAGCCCTATCCCCGCACGCAGGTGATTAGTATTGGAGATGTCGTCATGAACTTCGGGATGTTCCTGTTTATCCAAAATGTGATGGTCGTAAAAAGAAATAAGGATAATCAACAAGAAACCAACCCCCACCATGCCTAGTTCAGAGCTTATTCCAAGGAAGGGAGGGAACCGTATGAAAAACTTGAAATACTCCCGTGTGATTATCAATGCTATTATCGTTGCTTCTGTCGTAATCGCTTTGACTTCCGGTTACAAAATTGGAGGCTAGTCACCGATAAAGAAAAAAAGGAAGCACAGGCTCAACAAAACAGGCTGGATTCCGGCCTGTTTTTTCATGTGAAATTTTCGATTACAAAATTGTAAATTATCCCATTCACCCCTGGTAGCTTTGACATCAAGATACGACAAGGCAGGAGAAAAAATGATGAGTATATTAAAAAAGCTGCAAGAACGGGTTACCACGACGGGAATATACGTATTTTTCATGTGTATGGTAGGCCTGATCGTTCTCTTGTATACGAACCATTGGTCCTTTTTGCACTATTCGACGACAGAGTGGGTCACGATCTATTCCCTGTTGGGAGCAGTTCTGATTCTGGAGCATTTTACATTCCAGTTGCCACCAGCCAGTAACAAGCAGTCCATGGATTCCTCCGTGTACCTCGCTTGTATTTTTGTGCATGGCACTGAAATTGCCATTTTGATTTTGCTGTTCAATGTGATCATTGCTGCGTTTCGGCATACAGAACTGTCCTGGTGGAAACATGCCGTCAATTTTTCCATTTACGCACTTTCCATTTTCCTGTCGTCAACCGTATTCGAACTAAGCGGCGGAACGCAGGGAGCCTTGAACGAGGACCATTTTGCTTCCTACCTGCTCGCATTGATCTGCTACTTTACGGTAAACACAATCACCTTGGGCATCTACTTCTATATCGCATATAAAGGGTCGTTCAATGAGCTCAAACAGGCTTTTTTGGCAGAATCCCTGCTTGTATACTTATGTACACTCATCCTGTCTTTGGTCTTGACCACGCTGATTTACTACAACGGCATTTTAGGACTTTTGCTGTTCTTGGGGCTAAGCATGCTCTTATCCCACGCGTTCAAGCAAATGTTCACGATGTATCGTGAGATTGAAGAAAAAGCCAACACGGATCGCAGAACAGGGCTGTACAATCACAGCTACTTTGAAAATACACTTGAAGCTGAACTAAATACATCCAGATCGCAGAATACTCCCCTAAGTCTGGCGCTGATTGATATTGATGATTTCAAAAAATACAATGATCATTTCGGTCATCTCAAGGGCGATCAGCTACTGGGGTTTCTCGGTGAGTTTCTCAAAAAGGAAACGTTCGGTACTCATATTACCGTATCCCGCTATGGTGGAGAAGAATTCACTTTGCTTATGCCCGATCATACTGCTGAACAAGCTTATGAAAAGGTCAATGCTATCCGAAAAAGACTGAATGATTCCCGTTACGAGGGAGTTGAAATTTTCCCACACGGGTGTCTGTCCTTCTCCGCAGGCATTGCACAAAGCCGCATTGACATCTACGACAAATCACAGCTGGTCGATCTAGCGGATAAAGCACTGTACTATGCCAAGAAACAGGGCAAAAATATCGTTCATACACACGGCAGTCTAAATGAAGTGGAACGCGAGGTCGATCTCGGACAGGATATTCGTGATCTGGAGCAGCAGCTTAATCTATTCTTGTACAAGGATATTAACACCTTCAAGCATTCCAAACGGGTATTCAGATATGCAGCAGACATGAGCGATGTGCTTCAGCTCGGTCCGAAGGATAAGCGGCGTTTTTTACTGGGAGCCCTCATTCACGACATCGGCAAACTGGAAATCCCCTGGAATATTCTTAATAAAAAAGAGAAGCTGTCTAGCGAGGAATGGCGGATGGTACAAGCTCATGTCATGTGGGGCAAACGTATTGTCGAAGCCAATGAACGATTCATAGATTTAGTTCCTTTTGTGGAGCTGCATCATGAACGTTATGACGGGGGAGGCTATCCGTTTGGCTTTAAGGGCGAGCAAATCCCAAGGCTGTGTCGGATGCTGACGATCATCGACTCTTTTGACGCGATGACAACAGAACGTCCCTATCAACCGACCAAAACATTCGAGGAGGCCATCGAAGAATTGCGTACTTGTTCGGGGAGCCAATTCGATCCCGATCTAACGGCTATTTTTATCCAATATATTCAACATAAGCAACCTGCTTTCACGCAGTCTATAGAAGCAGGCATCTAATGTCTCATACACTATTCCACTTTATCCCTACTGTGAAAGAAATCCTGGCGATTTCTTTCACAGTAGGGACTTTTCATAAGAGTGGCATTTTGCATCATGCTTATTATTTCAAATTTCATATAAATGTCATAATTCGCTCCATCTATTCACGCTATATGCACTATGATTAAGATAGGAATTGGTTTGTCCGTATAAAATGCTACAAATGAGGATATCCTCGCTTCAAGTAATCGAGAGAAGGTGACTTCACAGGCATGTTGTACCTGTCCAGACCAGCCCGTGTGGCTTGTCTTTTATTGCTGTGTCTCCCTCTTCTGCTCCTGTTTCCTCACTCATCGTGGGCTCATGCATTTGTCGTTGAATCCAGCCCGACCGAAAATCAGGTTTTGGACAAGTCCCCTTCTCAGGTGACTATCACTTTCAACGAAGATTTGCAGTCTGCCTTCATGTCCATCAAAGTGACTGATGAAACAGGCAAGCGGGTCGACACAGGAAAAGCACAGCTCAATCCAGAGCACCAATCCACCATGGAGATCCAATTGATTCCAGGGGTGAAGAATGGAATTTACACCATCACTTGGAGAGCTTTGTCCGCAGATGGACACCCAGTCAATGGAGTGATTCCATTTCAAGTAGGTAGCGGTTCCAATGCGTATACCGATCAAGCTACCCCTTCTGAAAGCTCTGGGACATCACGAATCGACTTAATTGCTGTCCGTTGGCTCCTTTACATAGGGTTATCGCTGCTGTTTGGAGCGATTTGTTTCCGACTGTTCCTCTTACCGAGCATAAACCGAGCCAAGAATCGCAGTGAACAGCAGATGCTTAGTCAGCGACCCTCTGACACATTACCCCGTTGGACTAAGCTGCTCTGGAGCGGCTACGGCATAACGTCTGCTGTCATTTTAATTAGCCTACCGCTTCAGGCGTCTTGGGATGCCGGAGTTTCCATCGGGGAGGGCTTCTCACTCCCTATTCTGGGAGAAGCTCTTCAATTTACGGGAGCAGGGCAAATCTGGTTTATCCAGATGATTCTCGTGCTGCTTCTAAGCGTAACGCTAATTTATGCGATCGATCCCAGCATTTCTGATCGCCAGCGCCGTGTTTGGGGCTACAGCTCCGTTTTACTCACGCTGAGCCTCATGCTGTCCAAGGCCTTTGTCGGGCATCCGGCAGCAGCCACCCACCCGGCTCCAGCCATTGTGGCAGATTTCGTCCATCTTGCAGCGTCAGCTTTTTGGATCGGATCACTTGCCGTCATGGTGGTGTGCCTGCCTGTTGCCGGATTGGAGCTGCCTGTATCCGTGCAGGCAACTCTGCGACAAACGGTCCTGCGCCGCTTCGCTGGCTGGGGCATGGCTATGGTGGCGGCGCTACTCGCCACTGGTATCTATGGAGCGGTGCTGTACATTCCAGCTCCCTCCATGCTGCTGAACACATCCTATGGACTCGTTCTGCTTGGTAAAGCAGCGCTACTGCTAGTAATGCTGGTCTTCGCAGCCAGCCAGTTTCGCAGCGCTCGGCAAGCGGCGGCGAGCAAGCGAGCCGCCGGAGGATTGCGTACCGAGCTGTCCGTCGGTCTGCTCGTGATGCTACTGGCAGCGGTGCTCACTCACCTGTCACCTGGCCAGGCACCTGCTGTACCGTTTGAGGAGACTCGCACTACTGGCGAATACAGCGTTACACTGGCAGTCAGCCCTAATGCTGTGGGCAGCAATGAATTTAAGGTATCCGTTCAGGATAGCAAGGGGGCTGCCGTTTCAGGAATCCAGCAGGTCACATTAACGCTTATCCCAGCTAATCCTGACCAAGATCAACAGGAATTTGTCTTGCCCGTGAAGCAGCAACAGCCTTTCCGCAGTCAGGAATTGATAACCTCCGAAGGAACATGGGCGGTAAAAGTACATGCTCTGACAGCATCACTCGATGCGGTTGATGCTGAATTCACTCTGCAAGTAGACGGTAAAAAATAATTATTTTATTCTTAAAAGGAGCGAAATAAATATGAATACAACGATTCAAACAGCAAAATTCAGGTTTTCCAGGTTAGCAACTTCCATGGGTTTAATTGCGGCTGGTGCCTTGCTTTTTGCAGGTATGGCCAGTGCGCATGTGACGGTCAAGCCTTCCGTTTCACAACCTAATGCGTGGGAAACGTACACGTTGAAAGTGCCTGTGGAAAAAAACATTCCAACCACTAAAGTCGCCTTAAAAATTCCCAAAGAGGTCGTTTTCAAACAATACGAGCCTGTACCGGAATGGAAGGTAGCCACCGAAAAAGACAGCTCTGGCAAAATAACTACCGTCACCTGGACGTCTGAAAAAGACGGAATCCAAGCAGGTCAGTACCAACGCTTCAGCTTTGTAGCACAAAATGCAGATCAGAATACTGCAGCAGCCTGGGACGCCTTCCAATATTACAGTGACGGAAGTATTGTGGAATGGACAGGCGATGAAGGAAGTAACAATCCTCATTCTATTACTACAATCACGGCGGATGCCACACCGGAAACTCCTGCTCCTGCCGCAGACAGCGGACATGATTCGGCAGGCACCGCAGAGGGTCATGCAAGCACAGATACGGCTAAAGATAGCAGCAGCACCGCACCTACCTCGGACAATGCTGCTGAGGCTGCCCCTGCTGCTTCTGCTCCAGCCAGCTCTGCTGCACAAACCACAGCACTTGTTCTCTCGATCATTGCAGTCGTGCTTGGTGCAGCAGCAGTAGGCATTACACTCAAGCGTCGCAAGTAATCTGGGTTACAATAAAATATAAGACTGTTTTAAAAAGAAAAAGCTGACACCGTTTTAAAAGGTGTCAGCTTTTTTATATGAGAAATAACAATGTTTTCGTATACTATTCAGCCTAAATATATCCTCAGATTTATCTCATCCTATCATTTCACATTCACCTATCTATCATTTTTTTGGTAAAATGATAGGAACCTCACGATTCTAACATGATAGCATTGCAATCTATTGAGCATAGGAGATCATAGGATGAAAATCGTAAATAAGGCTTTTTTATCTAGCGTTATCCTTCTGAGTACCGCAGCGGGCATCTATAGCCCTATGGCACAAGCGGAGGCGGGTAAGGTCAGCATCATGCTGGACGGATATCCATTGCCGTTCCCTGTACAGCCTGCCATGATGGACGGCACGACGATGGTTCCCTTTCGCGCTATTTCTGAGGCTCTGGGCATTACAGTGAAATGGGATCAAGCCAGCCAAAGCATCACCGCTACCAAAACGCAAGGCAGTGCAACCAAGCAGGTGGTTCTCAAAATGGGGAGCCGCAATGCCACAGTAGACGGGCAAACGGTTCAACTCACAGCCGCACCGCAAACCGTGCGCGGCAGCACGATGATTCCGCTGGGCTTTTTCGGGCAACAGTTTGGAGCCACAGTCAACTGGAATCAGGGAACACGGACGGTCTCTATTACATCGCCACGTGAAGCTATGTATACTGTAGGCTTCTATGCGCTGTCTTCCTTTGACCAAAAATCCAAAATACCGAATTTTAATGCCGTTGCCTTCGGCTGGAGCCGAATTGATACAAACGGACAGTTCACAACGACTGGCAAAGAATATAAATGGCCACAAGCTGCCGGAGCTGTAACGCCTGAGTCTATTTTACAGGAGGCAGATAGCCAGGGGACTTCCCCTTACCTGATGGTTTATTCTGTAGACGGTAATCATGAGCTAACCAAGGTTTTGGAAAATACGCAGCTTCAAGAACAAACCATTTCCCAAATCGTCAGCACTGCGACCGATAAGCAGTTCAAGGGCATTACGTTAGATCTTGAAGGATTGGGCTGGAGCGGCGATAAGGCCAAAGCTCGTTCTGATTACAATGCTTTTATTAAAAAGTTATCGGCCAAAGCGCATCAAGCCGGACTCAAGCTCACCGTCGTTCTGCATCCGCTGAATAGCTCTTACGCTGGCTATGACTACAAAACGCTGGGCAATCTGGCGGACGATCTGATCATCATGGCCTATGATTACGGACAAAAATCTACACCTGAGCCATTGGATAAAGTGGACGAAGCCATAAAACTGGCGTTGAAGGAAACCTCGCGGGATAAGCTCATTTTGGGAATTTCAATGGGTAGCGAAAAAGACAGCACCGTTAACGCCAAGATCGGTTTAGCCAAACGTTATGATCTCAAAGGAATCGCAATCTGGCGTCTGGGCATCATCGGAGAAACAGCCTGGGCACAGATGAACGAATCCATCGAGTTTAAATAGTGTCCATTTTGTAAAAGGAATCCGTCCTTATTCCGCCCGCTAATGATTTTCATGCGCTTTCTATGAAATCATCGGTGGGCTTTTTTCATGTCTATTTTAGCAAAATGCTTGCCTGACTTGGAAATTGTCTCCACAGGCTCGCATCCTTGTTCTCCGTAGAAGATCCCCCAGTCTCTCATAAAATCCAGCAACGGTCTTAACGTATCTCCCAACGGGGTAAGCGAGTATTCCACACGTGGTGGGTTCTCGTTATAAATTTCACGGTGCACAATTCCATCACGCTCCAATTCGCGTAGCTGCAAGGTTAGCATCCGCTGTGTAATATTAGGCAAGGTTCGTCGAATTTCATTATAGCGCCGTGGTCCTGTGGTCAAATGATACAAGATGACCCCCTTCCACTTGCCTCCAATCACCCCGACAGTTTTCGCTACCGGACATCCAAAATTAACGCTAACTGTATGTTCCATCTCCTGTGCCATGTATTCCCCTTCTTTCTACAGGATGTAGGCTAATAGCCTCAGACCTATAACAAGGAACAAATATGTGCGTACTTGTTCCCTGCAAAAACTTTCTATATGATAACTATATATTCGATATTAGCTCTCATTATAGTAGCAGAAAACCCATAGAGCACCAACTAAACCCATATCAAAAGGAGTACATTTTATGTTCAATACATCAGCTAAAAAGCAGGAAATTCTGGATGCCTTTTTATTCAGACATGCCACGAAGGAATTCGCCCCCGATCGCATCATACCTGAGGAGGATTTTCAATTCATTCTCGAAACCGGACGACTTTCCCCAAGCTCCGTAGGATTTGAACCGTGGCAGTTTGTGGTCGTGCAAAATCAGGCATTGAGAGAAAAGCTGGCGGCGGTTTCCAGTGGTGGTCAAAAGCAAATTCCTGCGGCCAGCCACGTCGTTTTGATTTTGGCACGTAAGGATGTCCGTTATGATTCACCTTACGTGGAGTACATGTATAAAGAGGTTAAGGGGATGTCTGACGAAGACTTTGCCTCCCTACCAGGCCGCTATAAGATTTTCCAGGGTGAAAACCAACGCCTGCTGGAAAACGAACGCACGTTATTCGACTGGGCCTCCAAGCAAACTTATATTGCCTTAGGTAATATGATGACAGCGGCAGCTCAGATCGGCATTGATTCCTGCCCGATTGAAGGCTTTAACTATGATCAGGTGCATGCCATTTTGGAGGAAGAAGGCCTGCTGGAGGACGGGCTGCTGGATATTTCAGTCATCGCTGCCTTCGGTTATCGTGCTCATGAACCCAAGCGGGAAAAATCCAGGCAACCACTGGAGAAAGTTACACGTTGGGTCCTGTAACCTGCGACTCATACCCTTCCAAACCTAGGACATTAAAGCATCTAAAAAGCGGGCTTGCGGCGCTTCATCTGAATGATGAACACACCGTAGCCCGCTTTTTCAGATCACTTCAATCTCTATTAAAATTCCTTTGGAAGCCAGGTTATCCAGGCACTCCTTCATATATTCGTCATCATGCTCCACATATGCGTCCGCGCCTGCCAGTTCCTCGCCTAGCTCCGCTTCCCAAGGTTCACACTGCTTACCACGATACAATGGCTGTTCCCATAGTGGATCAACATTGTATCCTCTTCTTTTCATTTCGTCCATAATGAGCTTATGATAGCGTACCAGCAGCATGGGGTGATAGTCGAACACATAATTCACTGTGGCGTGTGGCTTTCCCCACCCGTTCCCCCGCAGGGCACAACACTCACGATGTTGTCCCAACAGTTGGGGACGGGGGAGCTTGCCAATCAATTGTTCATGCCAAAGCCTCATGCTTCCACAACCTTATCTGTAGCTTTTTCTGTATTATTGGATTAGCATACGGATACCTGTCAGTACAATACCGATCAGGAAGCCTGTTACTGCGCCGTTAATACGTATCCACTGCAAATCCTGTCCCAGTTTGTCCTCCATCAGTGCAATCAGGGATTTGTTGTCCATTTTGTCTACATTTTCGCGCACCAGGTTACCAATCCGGCTATGATTGGCTTCCACGAGACTAGTAATTCCTTCCACGATTCGTGCATTAATTTTGTCCAGCAATTCGGTATTCCCTCTTAAATCAGCCAGCATCCGATCCAGTAACGGTAAAATGTAGGTCGGCACATAGTCTTCGTCTTCCATATAGTTCAATAAGCGGGTACGAAGCTCTTCCATTTTACCGAGCACGGACGCTTCGCCTTCCCAAGCTTCAATCAGGCTATCCTTCCAGCCGTTCAGCCCTTCCTGAACCGTATCCTTCGTTGCCAATCGGGTCACCTGTGTTCTCAGACCGTCGATCACTGCCAGACGGCGCGGATGCTCTTCCCTTTGCAGCTCTGCTACCTGATCCAGCAGGAAATGACGAATCATTTCACCCATGCGCTCTTCGTTCAGATAGCCGAGGAAGGCGTTCAAGGCAAATTGCATCAGCCCGCTCACCTGCAAACCACTGACAGCCTGCATCCCTAAGGTGCCAAGTGTATAGCCTGTTTCCGGTCGCAAAAGCCAGGATTCCGCCTGCTCCAGCGTGTAATCCAGTGCGCGAATATCATAGCCCTTCTCACTGGATTGGCGGGCAAGCGCCTCCAGTAGTGGTCCGGCATCGATGTCCGTCACCTGTCGCTTGATCTCAGCCACGATAATCGGAGCCAATTCCGCGAGCGGGAGCGACTGGACGAGCCGCTTGGCGAGCACATCTATCGATGCTGCTGCTTCTGGTGTACGCAATCCTTTTTCCACACCGCCCAGCATCAGCTCCGCCAAACGAATGTCCGCGATTTTAGAAGCAATGCTGTCTTTGTTCAGCAAGTTATTTTCCACCGTATTCACCAATGCATTCGTGAGCTTGTCCCTATTTTTAGGGAGAAGCGCCGTATGTGGTATCGGGATGCCTAGCGGATGACGGAACAATGCTGTGACAGCGAACCAGTCTGCCAGTCCCCCTACAAGTCCTGCCTCAAAGGCTCCGGCTAACAATCGAGCCCAGCCATATTGCTGGAAGGGCACGGTGGCTGCAAAGCCTGCCCCTAGAATAACGAGCGACCAAGCCGCTGCGGTTTTCGTATTTTTGGGTTTTTCCATCCTGTAATCCTCCAAACTGACTATCGATAAGTTAAGCAACTATACATATATTACCCATCATATCATTGCCTGTGTAATTTCCAAAGTTGAGAGCACTTATAATTCAACACATAAGGACATTTTTTGCGTAATTTTTTATGCATATATCTCTCTTTTTTACATTCATGTTCGTGAACCAAATCACAACACTGGGTCCAAAATCTCATTTTCAATAATAAGCCTTACGAACCATTTTATCAGAACCAAGTCCTAAATTTCTTAAACCGAAAGGAGAAGTGAATGGAAAAGTTGAATGGGCATGTAAGATATTTTTTTCAACACTATCCTATATTTGACCCCAGAAAGGATTTGAATCCATGATGACCTCAGAATTCTTTCAACAATATTCGACCTTTTATACGGATAACCAGGTTGAATATCCATAAGAAGCGGGGCTTCTATAAAACTCACACACATAATTTGATATATAGACATATTTAATGTGATAAAATAAACTTTTATTAAATAGTAAATCATGTTTAATCAGCCATTATATATTGGTAAATCAAACCAAGATAAGCTAGATAAAATTGCTTTTTTGTAAAGGAATTGAATATGACAACAGACCAAAAAAACACCGAGGGCCTCTGGAACGGCGAACCTGTCGTAATTGTGCGCACTCCCTCCGCTTTTGCCAAGCAATCCCTTTTATATATTCAGGAATTAGGCTATTTCCAAAAAACCTCTGATTTTACAATAGAAAGGAAAGAACTCACCTCCTTTTTGCTTGTTTTTACGCTGTCTGGTAAGGGAGAATTACTGTACCGGGACAAGAAGTATATTTTAAAGCCTCATGATTTGTTTTTTATTAATTGCGATGAATATTTACAATACAGCACCTCCGGTGATGAAGCCTGGGAGTTTATCAGCTTATACCTGTACGGCAACCTGATCGAACATTTTTACGAACAATTTGCCAAGCATAATAAACCGGTAATATCCCTGCACAATCCATATGTTATATTAGACAAGCTGCATGCACTAATCTGCGGGCAGTCTGATCGAAGCCTTTCCGGCGAGCTGCTAACGTCCAGACTCATTGGTGAAATACTGACGTATATTTTGCAGCATCCTTATGATCATCGGTATGTAAATGCAGGAACGCTCAGCGAAGTACGTCAGGTGCAGCAGTATTTGGACCAGTCCTACTGTGAGCGAATTACGCTGGACTCGCTGGCAGACATGTTCAACCTAAACAAATTTAATCTTGCTAAAAATTTCAAAAAACAGATTGGATTTTCTCCAATTGATTATCTCATTAATGTCCGGATCACAGCCGCTCAGGGATGGCTTAAAACCAGTGACATATCCATTGTGGATATCGCAAGGTACGTTGGGATTCCCAATACGAGCCATTTTATCAACCTATTCAAGGAACATGTAGGGGAAACACCTCATTCCTTCCGTAAAAAGTGGGGAAACCGCTCCAAACTGTAAATAGGAGGTCTCCTGTACTCCGTTTGATAGACGATAGACGCACAAGCTATTCAAGCTAATGGCAAAGCTGTCGAAAGACAGTGACGCAAAACTATAGGGCCTTCCTACTCGGATGGCAGCCAGTTACCAAGTGAACGAGCTTTTTATTATGCCTTTTTACATAGCTCCATCACAAAATTGCTATACCTCTCTCGAAGAAAAAACCTTGATCACTATGATCAAGGTCAGATTGTCGAGAAACCCCGTCTTTTTGAGACGTGGTTTTTTTTTCTTTACATGAGAGATCTCTGGTCTCTGGAAAAACAAGGTTCACCCCTGTTTTTCCAGGCGATCCAGGTGGATCGCCATCTTCTTCATGTTCTGCACGGCTGCCGTCATGAGGGCTTGTTCCCTGACGTTCGGAAGTCCGCGCAAACGGCAATAGCGAAACCCATGGAGCTCTTTGGCATCCGCGAAGCTTCGCTCAATCGTCTCTTTTCGTTTGCGGTACAGCTGTTTCCCGGATGGGCTTAGCCGGTTGCTCCGTACCCACTCTTTGCTGTCTTCCCAGACATGCCGAGTCACCACTTTGCGGTGGTTTTTAGACTGAGTACACTGGCTCAGCAACGGGCAACGCTCGCACTGAGCCGGATCAGATGCATACTGCCGGTATCCCTTTCGGTCTGTCGTTCGGTAGGCTAATTCTTGTCCTGCTGGGCAAATATACACATTGTTCTTGGCATCGTATTCAAACTTCCATTTCGGAAACAGGCCTTGTTTGGGATGAAATCTTCGGTGAGCAATCACGGCAAAAATCTTTCGGCTTTGCAAACCTCGACAAATCGGCGTTGTTAAATAACCTGAATCTAGCGTAACAGCTTCTACTTGAAAAGCAAAACGTTCTCTTTGGCGGTCCAAACGGGACAAATAGGGGACGGAATCATGTACATTCCCCGGCGTCACGTGCACATCCGTAATCACATTGTACTTCATATCCACTGTCCGGTGGTCCAGATAGAAGAAGCCTTCGGGCTTGCCATCACGGATCATATAGCCGCTGTCCGGATCTGTTTTGCTCACTTTAATTTCTTTTTCTTCGTTCACTTCCTCTCGAGATTTTAGGGCTTTTTTCCGTGGTTTTTCCGGTCCTCCTTCACCGCTTCATTCAGCTCGTCCATATAGTCTTTGGTATTCTGTAATACTTGCTCTTTAGTGTACTGATGTTTGTTGGCATTGGCCTTGACGTGTGTAGAATCGGTGATGAGAACACGCCCGCCCACCATTCGGTGAGAGATCGCCTGCAGCACAATTTCATCGAAGATATCTTGAAAGATCGTAGTGTCTTTAAAGCGAGTACGACGATTCCAACTAATCGTCGAATGGTCCGGAACTTTATCCGTTAAGCCCAGCCCCAGAAACCAACGATAAGCCAAGTTCGTTTGAATTTCACGCTCGAGTTGCCGTTCTGAGCGAATGCCATAGAAATAACCGAGAAAGATCATTTTAAACAATACCGTAGGATCAATGGCAGGACGCCCGTTGTCTGCACAATACAGCGGGCTTACCTTCTCATGAATAAAGGAGAAGTCGATATAGGTATCCACTTTGCGAAGCAAATGATCTTGGGGCACCAGTTCTTCCAAGGAAACCAATTCAAAGGATTGTTGTTTGTCTCGATGAGATCGCAGCATACCAACACCGTCCGTTTCTATACAATAGTTACCTATATTATATAACATTAACGCGGTGTCGTCTTAAACAAATTTAACATAAAAATAGGCTGTCGAAACTTTCTCGACAGCCTGACCTTGATCACTATGATCAAGGTTTTTTTCTGTTGGGGTAGTCATGTCAACCTAGCATGCTGAATATACTAATTTCGAACTAGGAGGAGGGAAAGAAAACAATATAACACAACATAACCGCCGAAGCTTGCCATATTACGATGAATAGGAGAATCACTTGGAGCATGGGAACCAAAATAAATGTCATGATTATTGCCTTATTGCTCATTGTCCAAAGCTTTTTCAGCACCACACTGGCTTACGCAGATCCTCCTGCCCCTGAACTGCCGCACAGTGCTGTATCCGATCCTACAACCGTTACGGATGCTGTATATGCGGTCCCAAACCCTGAACCCCCTAAGGAGGTTCCGCCAAACACTGTCCCTTCCGTGCAAGGAGCAGCTCATTCAAAGTCTCAAAAGGAAGCAGCTCCCCAGAGTATACTAACGAAGTTGAGTCTAACGGACGAAGCCGGACGTGTCATTGATGCGGTATATAATCCAGGTAGTACGTTCGACATTGGATCAGCTATCCAACTTGGCTATGAATGGGAGCTTCCTGACGATGCTTATAAAGCAGGGGATACCTTCACCTTTCACTTACCAGAACAGTTTGTCATCTACACTGATATCTCATCTCCGCTAGTGACTACAGACGGGACCGTGGGGTTCTTTACAGTAGATCGTCAGGGTAAGGTCATCATGACCTTTAACCAATATGTAGAGAACCATTCCCATGTCAGCGGCAAACTGCAAATTAAAACCGAATTCACAAAAGAAACGGTGAAAGGCAGCACAGAAGTCATCATTGCGATTCCAATTAAAGGCGGGGTTCAAACGGTCATCGTAAATGTGAAACCCCAGTCAGGGCCAAACTTAAGCAAGCAAGGAAAAATAAATGGCACCCACCAGATCGACTGGGCCATTGATGTGAACAAACAGCTAAACACCGTTAAACACGCCCTCATTACTGATCCAACTCCTTCAGGACTGGAACTCGTGAGAGGCTCTATCCGACTCTATCATCTGCAAGTCAATATCGATGGCACGACCGTTGTCAAAGACCTAGTGAATGCGAGTAAATACGCCATTGAATCGGATCAAGCCGGGACCGGATTTGCAATTCGTTTTCAAGATGCTAGCATTAGCACTGCCTATCAGATCCAATACTCCACCCGCATTACTGGCAACGAAACTCGCTTTTCCAACACAGCGACGCTTTCAGGGGATGCGATAGATAACGTTGCTGCCACCGCTACAGTTCAGGTGGAGCGTGGTGAATTTTTGTCCAAAAAAGTTGAAAAGTATGATCATGCCACACAAACACTCTCGTGGGCCATAAGATATAACTTTGGCGAGACAAAAATCCCCGAAGCCAAAGCCCTTTTAATTGATCATTTCAACAAAACTCAAAAATTGCTGCCCGGTTCTTTGAAAGTATTTAAGGGAAATACACTGGAGGAGCTTCCATCGTGGGCGTACACCGTCATCCCGGTTGACTATCCCGACCGTAACGGCTTCAAACTTCAATTCAACTTCGACGTAGATTCAGCCTATACCATCCGATATCAGACCCAGGCTAGAGGCCGCGTCTATGAAGATGAAAAAATTACAAACATCATCACCACAGATGGAACCCAGAAGATCATATCGACGGAAATCACAAGCGGAGTTATGACTAAAATGTATGACACGCCCAATTACAACACGAAAGTCATACCTTGGGTGATCACCATTAATACAGACTCATACACCATGAAAAATATTGTCATTAAGGATGTGTTCCCTAATGGGGGCCTCGCCTTGTTGCCCGACACCCTGAAAATTCAAAGTGTTGACGGTACAACGGAACTCCTCGCGCCCATGGATTATGAGCTAGTTCCACGATCAGCGGACTATAAACAAGGGTTTACACTTATTTTTCATAAAACGATTCAGAAGGCTTATACGATCAAGTATTCAACCATCTATAATAATGACTGGAAAATAGATACGACGAAGCCCGAATTTCGCAACAAATCCTTTATAGATTATCAGTATGAAAATGGTGAAACATCGTCGCATGAGGTGGAATGCCCGATCTGGCCGGACTTTATGACACAACGGAACGGGGCCAAGCAAGGAAGCTATGATGCGAGCTCCAAACTCATTACCTGGGATATTAAAGCCAACTATAATCGCAAGATCCTGAATCATGCGGAAGTGAGAGATGTCTTATTGCAAGGTCAGAGGTTACTGCCTGGCTCCGTAAAAGTATACGATATGACCTTGCTGGGATGGTGGGATGGCGTACAAAAAGGGGCTGAAATCCCGGCAGATCAATATACAATTATTCCTCCCACTAAACAAAATAGTAATGAATTGCGTATCCAGTTCAAGAAGCCAATACAGACTCCGTACTGGATTACCTTTCAAACTTCATTGGAAGGAGAATTGATTGAAAAGGAAATTCATAATCGCGCTCTTCTACTGGATGGACAAAAAACCGTCTCCGATTGGGCAGCCCAAGTTACGGTACCTCATGGCGGGGAATATGTGTCTAAGGCCGGCGCACAAAATGGAAATAAGATCGACTGGAGCATTCGTATCAATGAAGGACAATCACATGTGTCCAACGCTAAAATAGTCGATCAGCCTAGCAACAACCAAATCTTAATTGTGGATTCCTTTCATTTATACTCTGCAATCATGGCTGCCAATGGAAATACCACCAAGGGCACCGAATTAATCAAAAACCGAGATTACTGGCTTCACATCAAGACAGACACTCAGGGTCAGCAAACTTTTGAGCTTACTTTTGCCAAGGATATTTCCACTGCTTTTATTCTTGAATATCAATCGTTCATTCATGCTGAGGATAAAGCTAAGGTGAGCAACAAGGTTGCTTTTGCAGGAGATCGTTTGACGACAGAACTGCGGGAAACCAGTCAGGAAATCATCGTACGAACGTCTTCCGGCTCCGGTTCTGGTGGGGGCGTAACCGAAACCCTTGAGCTGACCAAGGTAGATCAGGATGCTCCCAACAGGGTACTGCCTGGCGCCCGGTTTGCGCTCTATGATAAGGGACAAAAAAGAGCACCGCTTATACAAACGACCAATGCGGAAGGCAAAATCATCTTTTCCTCCTTGCTTCATGACGATTACATTTTGGAAGAATTGGCAGCACCGGAGGGGTATGAAATAACAGAGGGTAAGCTTGAGATCAGAATAGACGCAGCACTCCAACAAAGCTCTGGCATAAAGAGGGTTGTGATCACCAATCGTAAAGAAAAGAAAAACGAACCCGAAACACCTGTAGACCCGGGCACACCTACCCACCCAGAGCCGTCTCCCCCAGCGGGAGGCTCCGGAAAAAAACATGATAAAGATCCCGAGGTGCCCGTGACACCATCTATAACCGTTCCTCCGTCACTGCCAAGGCCCCCGGAAGGCATTGTCCCTCCACAGAAGGAACCCACACCCACACCGCCACCAGCAGCCCGGGAGGAACCCAAAGCACTGCCTGAACCACCAGCCGTCATGCCTCAAGATCCGTCTCCTCCAGTGGAACCGAACGACGAGCCCAAACCTAAAATCCGTCTCCATGAGCCGGAGAAAGAGCCGGAGGAGCCACCTGCAGTGCATCAGTTGCCCCAAACAGGAGAAAGTAGCCCCGTTCCGTTTTATTTGGCAGGCATTGCCATGATTATATGCGGCGTATTTTTGAAATTTAGACGGACAAACAAAAAATAAATGCAATCTACCTGCCCTGATCTTCCGTTTCATTCCCGAGTGGAATGAGACGGAAATGGGGCATTTTTTTCAAAGTATGTATCATCCGTACATTGCTTAGGGGAGATGAGGTTGCTGAATCTGCGTAAACTTTCCTATCTGTTTATTGGGTTGGGCTTACTCTTTATTTTGTTTCCTAAAGCGACCGAATGGAATGAGGATCGAGAACAACACAAGCTGTTACAAGCAGCGGAGTTATCTCTAGAAAAAAGCAATTCGGTATTGCCTTCTAGTCTTGCAGACAGCTATGCTCGCTTGTCCACTCGGGTTGCGGAAGCTCCGGTTAGTGAGGCACGGCAACATACCTTTCCATCCCCCGCTCCCAATGCCAGCGTTAATGAACAAACTCCCATAGCCACTATTAGCATAAGTCGTATTGCTTTAAAGCTCCCTGTGTTGGAAGGAGCGACGAGGAAAAATATGAAATATGCGGCAGTACATATGCCGGAAACGGGAAAGCTGGGACAAGTGGGGAATGCTGCTATTGCTGCTCATCGAGCCCGTACTCCCGGACGTTTATTTAATCGTCTTCATGAACTGAAGATTGGAGATAAAATTGTTGTTAACGCTCAAGGTAGCCAGTATATGTATAAAGTTTACAGCATAAAGGTAGTCGATCCAATGGACGTGTCTGTTCTGAAAAGCTTCAAAAACCATAAGCTGCTCACGCTAATTACATGCGACCCTCTCGTGAATCCCACCCATCGTCTCATTGTTCAAGCCAAGTTAAGCACCTAAACCTAGCTAAATCGCCCATTCCTATGGATAAAATAAATCAGGCGGGCTATTCCTGCTCGTTTACAGAAATACACCCGCCATAGTTCACATCATGCTTCAGTTGAATTCTTGGCAATCAGCTTGAAATCATCAAAGTGGAATCCTGGTGCAACAACACAGGTTACCAGCACAGGCTCATCCCCCAGCGGACGTGCCGTTTGCCATACTGTTCCTGGTACGAGTGCTTGTGGATGTTGTCCTGCCTCCACATCTGCACCAACGATAATTACCGTTTCTTCGCCAGGTTCTTCTCCGCTTCCACCCAATTTTAGCTCTATAGGACTTCCGCTATGGTATAGCCACAGCTCATCAGAATGGACCACATGCCACTCGGAGAACTCACCCGGATGCAGCAAGAAATACGTAGACGAAGCTGCAAAGCGCGGACCGGAATACACATCCGGCAGTACAGGCTTCGGAATTTGAAAATTGGCCTTCCACATCTCTTTGTACCAGCCGCCTTCTGGATGGGGCTCCATGCCCAATGCCGTGACTAGCGGTGAAATAGCTTTCGTCATTGTCTATCCTTCCTTTACCCTAAATTCCTTCTTCCCTACTGTAAAACATAGCGCTGCTTTTGTCACGTTTCTCCCTCTGCATGTCGAAGGTCAACAAATTATGTCAGATTTAATAACATTAAATTGTGGATTCATACTCGTTTTCATCATATAAATAACAGTAAACTAGTAAAAATACATTCAAAAACATATTTCGCGTAAAGTTTATTGACATAAAATCTTGTTTTTTATTGTAAGCTTATAGTATCATGAGAGAAATTTTGAAATTCTAATAGAGCTTAATCATGTCAGTCGTCTACTAAGCGATGTATTCAAGTCAAAAAAGGGGTGAGCTCTCTGATCCATTTTCGCAATGTCAACAAGCATTACGGTCACTTTCATGTACTTAAAGACATCAATCTTCAGATTAAGGAGGGCGAGGTCGTTGTCATCATCGGTCCCTCCGGCTCAGGTAAAAGCACCCTGCTTCGCTGCATCAATCGTCTGGAAACGATATCCGATGGGGAGCTAATCGTTAACGATGTCCCTGTGCATGACAAAAAGATTGATATTAACGCCTTCCGCCGCAATATCGGGATGGTGTTCCAACATTTCAATCTCTACCCCCATAAAAAGGTGATTGAGAACATTGTACTGGCACCGATGAAGGTACTGGGCATCCCGAAAGAAGAAGCTACTCAAACAGCCCTCACCTATCTGAAGCGTGTCGGAATCGAGGAAAAGGCACAGAGCTACCCCGCCCAATTGTCCGGTGGACAGCAGCAGCGGGTGGCGATCGCCCGTGGACTCGCGATGAATCCGAAAATTATGCTGTTTGACGAGCCTACTTCAGCCCTGGACCCCGAAACCATCGGAGAGGTGCTGGATGTCATGCGCTCGCTTGCCCATCAGGGCATCACGATGGTCATCGTCACTCATGAAATGGGCTTTGCCCGTGAAGTGGCAGACCGCGTGATTTTTATGGACAAAGGACAGATCCTGGAAGATAGCCAACCTGCTGAGTTTTTTCAGAATCCGGGTGAAGAACGGGCTCGCCTGTTCCTGAGCCGTCTGATTCATCATTAAACAGACTATTAATGGAATAAAAATCGAAAGGGGATCATCTTGATGAGAAAAAGATTTCAGTGGAGTACTTTGGTGCTGGTTGCATTATCCTCTCTGCTCGTCTTGGCAGGCTGTGGAGGCAAGCAAGAAGCAACAACGTCAGGAAATGAGGCAGCAGCTTCCAACGGGCTGGAAGCCATCAAACAGCGTGGCAAGCTGGTCATTGGGGTGAAGTACGATACCAAGTTGTTCGGACTAAAAGACCCGGCTAGCGGGAAGGTCGAGGGCTTTGATATCGACATCGCCAAGGCTGTAGCCAAGCATATTTTTGGTGATGAAACCAAGCTTGAGCTCAAGGAAGTCACGTCCAAAACACGAATCACCTTACTGCAAAATGGGGACATCGACGCTATTATCGCCACGATGACCATTTCGGATGAACGCAAAAAACAGGTCGATTTCAGCGATGTCTACTTTAATGCAGGGCAATCCCTGCTTGTGAAAAAGGGAAGCCCGATCACAGGTCTGGAGTCCCTGACTCCCGATACCAAGGTGCTCGCTGTTAAAGGCTCTACCTCCGCAAAAAATATCCGCGAAAAAGCGCCTAAAGCAACGATTTTAGAGTTCGAAAACTATCAAGATGCCTTCAATGCCCTCAAGGCAGGTAAAGGGCAAGCGTTGACTACCGATAACTCTATTTTGCTTGGCATGCAACAGCAAGATCCGAATTATACCCTTGTAGGCGGGAACTTCACAGAGGAACCTTACGGTATTGCAGTGAAGAAGGGACAAACCGAACTGCTGCAAGCCATTAATGATACGATCAAGGAACTGAAAAGCAATGGTGAATACGATAAGCTGCATGAGCAATGGCTTGGGGTTAAACCCGAATAATATCTTGTGAAGGAGCCGCGATTGCGTGCTCCTTCCTTTCTTAGCTCTGGATAAGGAGGTATACCCGTAGATGCTTACTTTTGATATCAACGTACTTCTCGATCATGGCGACCGTTTTAGAGAGGGCTTGCTTCATACTGTTCAAGCTAGTGTTATTGCCTTGATCGGAAGCTTTATTCTGGGCGCTATCATTGCCATCTTCCGAATTGCGCCTTTTAAATGGCTAAACTGGATCGGTACTGTCTATGTAGAGGTCATCCGCAATATTCCATTGCTGATTGTCGTACTGTTTTTTTATCTCGGTCTTCCCACTTTGGGCATCCCCTTGGATGGCTTTGTATCTGGAACGCTTGGATTGACTGTATACACAGCCTCTTTCATTGCTGAAGCTATACGTGCCGGCATTCAATCTGTACCCAAAGGACAATTTGAAGCGGCAAGGTCCTCCGGGTTGAATTACAACCAGACGATGATCAGTATTATTTTACCGCAAGCCATCAAAATTGTACTGCCTGCAATCGGCAACCAATTCATCAATCTGGTCAAGAACTCTTCCGTGCTGGCCATTGTGGCCGGACTGGATCTCATGTATTACTCGGATCTCATTAACTCAGATACCTTCCTGCCCATCACAGTCTATGCGATCACAGCGCTGCTGTATCTTGTATTGACGGTTCCGCTCAGCTTTCTCGTGCTATATATGGAGCGACGCCTGTCCAAAACATCCTAAGGAGGGAAGCCCGTATGGATTTCAGTGGATTGTTTGTATGGCCTAATGTGCGGTTTATACTGGAGGGCTTCCTGCTCACGCTGGAAGTTGCCATTTACTCTATCATATTCAGCTTCGCTCTTGGTATCGTATTCGGCATTCTGCGCTATACCCGCTTACCTGTGCTCTCACAGGTTGCAGCCTTTATCATTGATCTGATTCGCAATCTGCCCTTATTGCTCATTATTTTCTTCATCGGCATGGTTTTGCCATCCATCGGATTTTCAATTTCCCTCAAGTGGGCAGCCATCACAGGACTGTCAATCTTCGAGGGAGCCATGATCGCCGAGATTGTGCGCAGTGGTCTGAATTCGGTCCATAAAGGACAGGTGGAAGCCGCACGTTCCTCCGGTCTAAGCTATTCTCAAACCTTATGGCATATCATTCTGCCCCAAGCGCTTCGTCGCATGGTGCCCCCGATTGTCAGCCAGTTCATTTCCCTATTTAAGGATACGTCACTGGCTGTCATTATCAGTTTGCCGGAGCTGACGCATAACATTCAGATCGTCGGTGGGCAAAATCAATCCTTTGTCATTCCAGCTCTGCTGTTCGCCGCTTTCCTGTACTTTGCCGTTAATTACAGTATGTCACTGATTGCACGCAGGTTGGAGGTTCGTACACATTAAGGCTTGTGATACTCATCACGGTTGCCATTAGTTGGAGCGCTCTGTCAGCACAGCTTGTATCTTATCTATCAATCGTTTCACTGCTTCTCCCTGGTAACGGTCAGCTCGATAAATCAACTCCAGCTGACCTTGAGGCGCACCACGCAAAATAGGCACCGTGCAAAAATGCGAACGATCCAGTTCGGCTGCAAGGGACTTCGTCTGTAAGGTTACGGCAAGTCCCTCCTGCACCCAGCGCAGGATTGAAGCTATAGAATTGGTTTCCAAGACGGTTGCAAAGGGATACCCGCGATCACGAAAGCATTTCTCAATCAGCTTCCTGCCGGGATGGCATTCTGGCTGCATCGCCCAGGGTACATGCCTCAATTCGTCCAGCATAATGGAAGAACGGTTGGAAAATGCATGGTTTACCGGGACAATAAGACAGTAGTTCTCTGTGCGAAGAGGAAGCCGGACAAGCCTTTCATCTGTACCCGAGTGTAGGGTGATGCCAACATCCACACGGTTATCCAGCAGCTGTTCTGTTACATCAAAGAATGGGCAGATGTGCAAGCTGATTTTAGGAAATGACCGATGAAAATGGGCAAGCATCTTTTGCAAAGGCTCCTCCAGCTCAGGTAATGCGATACCAATCCGTAAACTTCCGCGTTGCTCGGTACGCAGCTCCTCAATGGATGCCTTTGCTTGCTGTAATCCCTTGAGCGCATGGGCACTGTGTTGTAGCAGCAGTTTACCGGCATCTGTCATTTTAATTTTCTTGCCTGCGCGGTCAAAGAGCGTCATGCCCAGTTCCTCCTCCAGCGCCTTAATTTGTAAGCTAAGTGTGGGTTGAGAGATACCGATCTTTTCCGAAGCCTTCGTAAAATGCAGTTCCTCGCATACGGCTATGAAGTATTGAAGCTGACGTATTTCCGTCTTCCTTCTCTCCCTTCGAAAATCCAAGAATGTTTGCATGAACAGGTCAAAAGAAGCGCGAGATCGGATCATTCCGGTTCGCGCTTCTTCGCAGGTTATTGCGCCTTTTTTAGATTATTGACCTACTTCTGCTTTTTCCGAAGTCAACGTAATATTCGCAAACGCGTCTGCATCGTACTCCTTGCCACGGGTAATATCGTAATTGGCTACCCGATTATTCACTGCCTCCAGCGAATAACGGAATAACGTCGGTACAATGGGCGCCTCCTCGCTCATATACGCCTGCCACTGGTTGTATATATCTTTACGATAATTGTCGTCAAAGGCTTTCACAGACACCCCTTCCTGCAACAGCTTATCATTCTCTTCACTAGTAAAGCGCGAGTAGTTAAAGCTGGCTCCGCGTCCATACAGCCCACTAGGGTCTACATCTGTACCCGTACTCCATGCGCCGCCAAAAATATCAATGCCAGGGTCATCCTTCTGCACACGGTCATAGAAAGAATTGAACTCAAGCAGACGACCGTCCACCAGCTCGACATGAAGCCCGACATCCTTCCAATTTTGCAAATAAAACTTCGCCAGCGATTCAGCTGTCGCATCCCCGCTCATTGCTGCATAATGGAGCACCAGTTCCTTACCTTTAGGGTCCTCACGGTATCCATCTCCATTGGTATCCACATATCCTGCCTCGTCCAGCAGCTTTTTCGCCTTGTCTGGATCATACGCAATGCCCTTCGCATTCACATCATGGTATCCCTTGAAGGCGGGCGGGATCAGGGATGTCGCAGGAGTCCGAAGCCCATGATAGAGCTGCTTGCCAACCTGCTCATTATTCAGCGCGTAGCCAAGGGCCTGACGTAATGACTTGTTCGCCAGCTTGGCGTTCGGGTCCATGATATTCAGACTCTTGGCCTGATCGAATTTGCCCAGCTTAAAGCCTACATAGCTATAAGACAATTCCTCCTGACCGAGAAACTGTACATTTTTCGGATTACTGGCCTCATTGTAACGGGTGGTCGGATAGCTGGCCCAGTCGATTTCTCCACTTTTCAACGCCTCGGTAATGACATTCGGATTCACCACCTTCAGATGAAGGCCATCCAACTTGGGCGCACCGCGGAAATAATCTTCATTTTTGACGAATTCTACAGATTCACCTGTGACCATAGATTTAATTTTGAATGGCCCATAGCCAATCGGATGTTTACGGACAGGATCAGATCCGGCCATGTCCTTCACAGGAATGTTCTGAAATACCTTCTTCTCCAGTGGTGTGGACCAGAGTCCCGACTTTACCGAAGGATTAGGTTCCTTAAAATGAATGGTAACCTCTTTCTCATTCAGCACCTTGATGCCAGAAATGGTTTTGGCCTTGCCGGCGTGATAATCTTCCATCCCTACAATGTTGGTCATAAAACTATCATAACGCGGACCTTCGTAGTCTTTGTTACCGATCACTTCATAGGAAAAGGCATAGTCCTCTGCCGTTACGGGATTACCATCTGTCCAGTTCAGTTTGGGATCAATTTTGACAGTCACCGCCTTATTGTCTGCGGAAAAGGAAATCGTCGCCGCTCCTTTATCGTCAATATTCAGATTGGAATCAATCGAAAACATGGAAGGGTAGAAAAACTGGAAGACTTCAAAATCCGGATTTCCATCATAAAATACAGGGTTCAGAATACCTTCAAAAGGGGTGTCGGACACGAGTGCATAATTGATGATGCCGCCCTTAATCGGGGGTTTATCGTTCTTGACCGCCTTTGCCAGCGCAGTCGTATTCACCTGCTTGTTGTCGGACCCTGACCCACCTGTACCGTCAGACGATTTTGCTCCACTCGAAGTGGAAGGCGAGCCGCTGCATGCGGCCAAAGAAAGCACCAAAATGGCAGATAGAACAGGCAAAATTCCTTTTTTCCAGCCTTTAATCATTGTAAACCCCTCCTTGTCGTTGTCCTTATCCTTGAACTTCGGTTTAACCCAATCGTTGTCTGGCATCCGTGGCACGTTTGAGCGCCTGACCGATAAAATTAATCGCCAGCATCAGCACTAATATAAGCAGTGAGGCAGGCAACCACATCCACCAGCTGTTCTGCAATACATCCGGGTCATTGGCATAATTCACCAGTGTCCCCAAGCTTGGAGTAGATTCTGGCAAGCCAAAGCCGAGATAGGAAAGCCCAGTCTCAATCCCGATATTTCCTGCAAGACTGAGCGTTAGATTAACAATCACAACAGAGCTGAGATTGGGCAGCACACCCAACCAGATGATCTTCCAATTGGGTGTGCCAAGGGTTTTGGAAGCCTGCACGTAGTCCAGTTCCCGCTCCGACAGTACCTTGGCCCGGATCAGGCGCGCTTTTCCAATCCACAAAAAGGTAGTCATAATGAAAATAAAGGACCCTATGCCACTTTTGGGCACAATGCTGACAAATACGATAACCAGCATCAAGAATGGAAGCACCAGAATAAAATCAATGATTCGCATGATGATGTTATCGACCATTCCTCCATAAAACCCAGCCAGTAAGCCCAGCGTCAAGCCAATGGCGGCGGATAACAAAGTAATCGTAAAGCCAATGGTAAAGGAATTGCGGGCCCCAATGACCAGTTGGCCGAATATATCCCTGCCCGCTCGGTCCGTACCCAGCCAGTGCACTGAGCCGGGAGCTTCGCGGATCGCGCCCAAATCGACCGTCGTGACTACATCCTGATTGACAAACAGGACAGAGGCATATATAAAAATCAAGAACAGAGCCACAAACCCAATGGAAATCAAGGCCATTTTGTCACGTACCAGCTCACGATGCAGTACAGACCAACTGGATGGTGATTTACGAATGATTTCCGGCGAGAAGACCTCCTCCACCTGCATAGACACCATAACCCCTCCTTTTCTCTAGACTTGTTCGCTATTCAATTCGAATGCGTGGATCGACCTTGCTCAGGATGACATCAGATAAAAGGGTTCCTAATAGTGCCAAGAAGCCAGAGATCATGACCAGCGCGTTCACGACTGAAAAGTCCCGTTGGGTGATAGACTGAAGAAACAACTGGCCCAATCCCGGATAACCAAAAATAGATTCCAAGAAAATATTGCCGGCAATCACACCCGTCAGGTCGTAGCCCAAGAAAGCAGCAATGGGTAATAAAGAGTTCTTGAAAATATGACGGGAATAGATCTTTCCTTCGGGTACCCCCTTGGAACGCGCTGTTTTCACAAAATCCTTCAGACGTGTGTCAATGACCTCATTGCGCAAATACTGAATGGTAGCCGTCGTACTGAGCAATGCGCCTGTAACCGCCGGTAGTATGAGATGATACGACTTATTCACGTAATATGACCATGTCCCCGGCTCCACTCCTACATCCACACTGCCGCTGGTTGGAAACCAGCCAAGCCTGAATCCAAACACGTACAGCAGTAGCAACGCGAGTATAAATAGAGGTGTCGCAAAGCTGAGATAGGTATACCCCACCACGGTTTTATCCAGCAGACTATGCTGATACCGACCACTGAGTACTCCCAGCGGAATGGCGATCAGATACGTCAGAACCAGAATCACTACACCCAGAAAGAACGTGTTCCCCAAACGACTGCCAATCAAATCGGTAACGCTAATTTTATGTACATAAGATTTGCCCAGATCCCCATGAGCAAGCTGGACAAGCCAGTTCCCATATTGCACCCACACCGGGTCATTGAGTCCCAGTTTTTGCCGCTGTTCTTCCAGTGCAGCCGGATTCAGATTGGGTGTTGAAGTGATGAGCCCTGTCAGGGCATCCCCTGGCATAGCCTTAGCTAGGAAAAATATAAGCACACTCAGTGCAAAAAGTTGAGGGATCATAACCAGCAGTCGACGCATTGTAAATTTCCACATATTCTGTACCTCCCTTAAGGTAGCGCGACTTGATGGGATGGACTTACTGATTTTAGTGCGAACGGCTTTCCACTCGTATCTAAATGTTTGGGCAGCTCTGACTTGTAAGAGGATAAAAGCTTCTGCCTTTTTCGAGCATTTTCTAGCCGCTTCGCAGGATCAATACTGGGAATGGTGGCAATAAGCCGCTGGGTATACAAATGCTGTGGACGCTCATAAATGTCCTGCTCGCTTCCCTGTTCCACTAAGCGACCTCGGTACATGATGCCGATTTGGTCACACATATGGCGGATAATACCCAGGTCATGACTAATGAACAAATACGTCAATTTGAACTCTCGCTGCACATCCTTCATAAAATTAAGCACCTGTGCCTGCACAGAAACATCTAGCGCCGATACCGGTTCATCAGCAATAATCAGTTTTGGATTTAATGTCAGCGCACGCGCAATCCCGATCCGTTGCCGCTGGCCTCCGGAAAATTCATGCGGATATTTGTAGGCCGCATCAGCGTTCAAGCCGACCTTTTCCAGCAGCATCTGCACTTTTCGCCGCTCTTCCTCATTACTCAGCCTTTCAAAGTTCCGCAGCGGTTCAGCAATGACATCCAATACGCGCTTGCGCGGGTTAAGCGAAGAATAGGGGTCCTGAAAAATCATCTGAATGTCTCTACGCAGCGGATGGCGGTTATTCCGACTCAAAGCCGCAAGGTCCTTTCCATTAAAAATAATCTGTCCGCTCGTCAGCTTATTCAGGCCGATAATCGTCCTGCCTGTCGTCGTTTTTCCGCAGCCGGATTCTCCCACTAGCCCATATGTTTGGCCTGCCTCTATGCTGATCGACACGCCATCCACTGCTTTTACCTGATCAACAACACGCTGGAAAAAACCACCGCGCACCGGATAATGAACCTTCAAATCATTTAGCTCCAGTAGTGCCATGAGCAGCCTCTCCCTTTGTTTCGTCTTCAAAATGAAAATGCTGGTAACATGTACAGCGGACCCAATGGCCGGGGGAAATTTCTTTTAATCGGGGATGGTCTTCATGCATTCTCTGCTGAATCCAGGGAATACGCGAAGCAAAGCGACAGCTATTGCGAGGAATATCTTGCAATGAGGGAACAATGCCACCAATGACATGCAGCGATTCTCCCTTGGTATGCGATCCCGGCATGGAGGCTAGCAAGGAACGCGTATACGGATGCTGTGGATGCCGGAATAATTCAAAAACATCAGCGCTTTCCACGATTTCTCCGGCATACATGACCACCACACGGTCAGCTACTTCGGCCACAACGCCAAGATCGTGCGTAATCAGAATAATTCCGCTTCCAGTCTCCTGCTGAAGCTGTTTGAGCAAATCAAGAATTTGCGATTGAATGGTTACATCGAGCGCAGTCGTCGGCTCATCTGCAATAATAAGTGAGGGTCGGCAAGCTATGGCAATCGCGATCATCACACGCTGGCGCATTCCTCCTGAAAGTTCATGTGGATACTGTTCATACACACGTACGGGGTTGGGTATATCCACGCTTTCCAGTAGCTCCAGTACACGTTCCCTTTTTTGCTTCGTAGATAGGGACGTATGATAATCGAGATTTTCCTCGATCTGCATGCCAATGCTCATTAACGGGTTCAGTGCTGTCAGCGGGTCCTGAAAGATCATGCCAATGCCCGCTCCGCGGATTTTATTCATTTGCCCTGAGGAGAGACGGATCAGATCCGTGCCTTTAAAAAGAACCTTTCCTTCGACACGTGTCCGCTCCATGTCATGCAATTGTGGGATGGAAAGCGCCAGCGCGCTTTTGCCACAACCGGATTCTCCGACTACAGCCAGCACTTCATTGGGGTTGACCGTCAGATCCAGATGATCGACTGCCGGGTGGTATTGATCGTTGATACGAAAAGATACGGATAATCCTTTAATCTCCAACACAGGTTCGATATTCAATGCGCGCGCTTCCTCCATTCTCCATGGTCTTGTCCTGCTTATTCTCACCATGTTTGATGTTAAAACCTTCCACAAACATTACATACCGTTTTTGTCGGAATAATTTGAATACATCCTATCACCAGTATATGGATATATCAATTAAGATTATGCTATCAACATCATTTAAAAAATCAATGATCCAGCCGTAGCGCGACCTTCCTGGCACAAAATGTAATAAAATAACCAACCACAGGTTAATTTTCATCACAAAAAAGCCGTTTGATCCCCTACAGAGGACCAAACGGCTAACTAGCACCCAACCACTCACACTGAATTATTTTTTGCGTTTATTATGAAGCCGCTCCATAGGAGCCCGGCTTGAACGTTCTTGGATCGTACCATTTGTAGCCTGCTGCTGGAGCAGACCAAGGCTCCGGTTGCGGTTCTGTGGAAGCCGCAGGCTCTTCAAACGGCAGCAGCTTCGTCGGTTGATCCAGCGTTAAACCTGCCACATCGGATAATTTCGTGTAGTCCTGCTTCCACGCAAGCCATTGGACCGTTTGCACCAGGAAGGTGGCATCGTCCACTTCCTTGAAACCATCATATGTCTTTTTCGACTGTCCGTTTTCTTCACGCGCATATTTCGGTGTAGCATCTTCTACAGGGGAAGAATCACCGATAAATGCTGCCTTGCCTTGACCCACCTTGGAGATCGCAGCATAAGGACCTTCCGCACGGCCTCCGCCGTTATAGACTCCTTGGTCTACTGCATTGCCCCATTTTTTTGTACCTGTCGGGATGTAGGCAATTCCTTTGGCTTTGGTAGGATCAATAATAGCCAGCGTAGATCCCGCATGCATGGCAATCGAGCGTACACCCTTGGTAATGCCGAAGGATTGATCTGCGGCTACGATGTCCGTAGCATTTACATCGCCAAGCGCATTATAACGGAAACGAACACCAAAGTTGGTCGCCAGCCAATCGGAGCTTGTTAATCCTTGCATCGCCGGCGATGCAGCTTCTTCTGCAGTCATGCCTTTGGCCGGATTAGTATAGGCTCCACGACGGTAGCCATTCATAACCTCGGAGGAATCCCAACGGTTTTTGTTACGGTCCGCATTATAGTGGTCGGAGATGAAGAAAACACTTCCCCCGTTATTCACATATTGCAGCAGGGCAGCCTGCTCGGATGCCTTAAAGGCAACATTCGCTTCACCGATGATGAACACATCATATTGGCGCAGCTTATCATAGGTTATGGCCTGTTCTCCATAAGTAAAAGGAATGGGACGGTTCAGTTGGTCCACTGTAAAACCTACATTACGCAGTCCATTGGCAAAGTCGGAGAAGGCGCCTTCAATGACCCAATCTGCTGCCCCAGCCGTCTGTGCGTGCGTATTATCGAACAGCACCTTTTTGCCTTTGCCATCCGGCAGTGTAGTACCGGGTTGACCCGGATTTCCAGGTTCAGGTTCGCCAGGTTCACCTGGTTCCCCCGGCTCGCTTCCGTTCACCAGTTCAACAGTGCTTGGACTTTTCACTCCACCAAAATTATTGTAGGCGCCAAGTGTACCCGTCACACGGATTTTGCTGCCAATCAGCTCAGGATGGCCTGTTAGCCCAAATTGCCCTCTGTACGCTGATGTCAGCTGTACATCCAATAGATTAGACGTGCTACGTTCATTGGCCTGGTCGGCAATCAGTACGTTAAAATCATTCGCAAACGGAGAAGAAAAATTAGCCGTTTTCGATCCGGTAGCATGTCCAACGATGTAACCTTCCACCGTCACTGTGCCTCCACTGCCTTGGCGCTGAAGTGCCTCGGCTACTGTCAGTGCTCCCTCCGCTTTGACCTGATCGAATGGAACGAAGATCCCGATCAGCAGCGATACGATCGCTGCCAGATGCAGCACCCCTTTCAAGCGTGAACCTGTGAACCGCAAGCCTTTTACCATACGTCAATATCCCTCCTATAATTCCATAAATGTAATTGTCCTCTATCAGATTAGCTGTCAATCTTCTAATTCCTTCCTGATTTCATCCATAATTATGTAAATTTTAATCTTTTTTATTGGAAACTCGCCTGTTTATGTAAAAATTGAACCCTGCGATTGACACCGAGCACAGCATACATTACGCTAAGAAAGATATGTAGAACGGTATACGCGAATGAAGATGACGGGAGAGTCTGTCCAGGGGCTTACACGCTGGCGGCACCGAAGGAGCAAGACGCCAACACCCGGCTGGCGGATAATCTCTCAGGTCCATGTATCGTCATCTGACGCAACTCTGGAGAGAGCGCAAGCCACCCAAGGGGTAAGGCGGTAAGGACACCGCACGAAACTCTCAGGTAACGAGGACAGAGATAAGGGAAACTTCCTTATCCTGTCCTTTTTTGCGCTCACATTGTACGTCAGCATTAGGAACCGTCATAGCCGCGCAAAAACGCGGAAATACCATATACTATGGTACTAGAACATACAGGGGGCCACACCATGCGTTTCAAAGATGTATTTTCCATTATCGGTCCGGCCATGACCGGACCTTCCAGTTCACACACTGCAGGCGCGGTGCGGCTTGCACGCGTTGCCCGTCACTGGCTCGGGACGCAGCCTGATCGTGCCCGCATGACACTGTACGGCTCCTTCGCCGACACATACAAAGGACACGGTACAGACCTAGCACTCATCGCAGGCCTGCTCAATTACGATACAGACGACCACCGAATTCCAGATGCCGAGCAATGGGCGGAGCAGGCTGGAATGGCCGTGGAGTTTGCCGTCAGCGGACTACCCGCGCCCCATCCAAATACCGTCCGTTTTGAACTGTGGAAGGGTGAGGATCAGCGCACACTGCTGGGCTCCTCCATCGGTGGCGGCAGCATCCATGTCCAGCAGCTCAACGAATTCCGAGTCAACCTGACCGGGGAGCTGGCTACGTTGGTGCTTCTTCACTCGGATAAGCCCGGCACATTAGGTGCGGTGACTTCAGCACTCGGCGCTGCCGACATTAACATTGCCTATATGCATGTGGATCGCAAAGGCCGAGATGGTGAAGCACTTACCGCCATCGAAACGGACAGTCCTCCTACGGCTGAACTGATCGCAAAACTACGATCCTTACCACATATGTACGAAATTAAAATGATTAATTTGAAAAAAGGAGCTGAATCTGATGCGATTTAGCCATCTGCATGAAATCAGCGCCATATGCGCGGAGGAATCCACCACGATTGGCCGCCTGATGATTCAAGAGCAGGTACAAGAGACGAATACAACGGAAGAAGAAATCTTCCGCCAAATGTCTGATTATTATGAAGTCATGAAGGAGGCCGTTCATCGTGGTCAGACGCAAGACACCGTATCCCGCAGTGGATTAACGGGCGGTGACGGCAAGCGTCTGGCCGAGTATCTGCGGGCAGGGGAAACCTGCTCCGGCGACGCCTCCGCACTCGCCATGGCTTATGCGCTCTCCGTGTCGGAGGTTAATGCGTCCATGGGGCGTATTGTGGCTACGCCCACTGCTGGCTCTTGTGGAGTCATCCCCGGTGTGTTCATTAGTGCACAGGAGCGGTTCGGCTGGGATGATGAGCATATGGTGCACGGCTTGTTCGCAGCCGGAGCCATTGGCTACGTCATCGCCAACAATTCCTTCATTTCCGGCGCGGAGGGAGGCTGTCAGGCTGAGATTGGCTCAGCCATCGGGATGGCCGCTGGAGCTATGGTCGAGCTACGCGGCGGCACACCTGAGCAGGCCGTTCACGCCGTAGGCCTAGCGCTCAAGAACACGCTCGGTCTGATTTGCGACCCCGTCGCCGGACTCGTCGAGATTCCGTGCATCGTGCGCAACGGGCTGGGAGCCGTGACCGCACTTGCCGCAGCGGATATGGCTTTGGCGGGTGTGCGCAGCGCCATTCCGTCTGACGAAGTCATTGACGTAATGCTTGAAGTCGGCAGCGCAATGCCATCAAAGCACCGCGAGACCGCCAAAGGTGGCTTGGCCCAGACACCCACTGGCAAGCGTTTGACCGAATCACTGACACGCAACACATCAACCAAGAAGAATAAATCGTAGCTTCTAAGCTTTAAAAAATAAAAGAGCAAGCATATCGTCTCTAGACGTATGCTTGCTCTTTTTCTTTTCATTTTAACAGATTACTGAACGGTTACCTGTACCTTCGTCATTTTACCTGCATATTTCACTGTAATTACAGCTTTGCCCTTGCCCTGTGCCTTAATGTTGCCGTCTTTGACGGTCGCAACAATAATTCTAGACGAGGACCAGACAGCAGGTTTGGAAACATCCTTCTCCGACTCATCCTTATACGTGGCTGTAGCCGTAACCTTGGCCAGCTGCCCTGCCTTCAAAGTCAAGGCGACTTCGTCCGTTTGCAGGTATTTAAGCGTATCAACATCAACAGGTACGCTGATCACCTTACCGCCAAACTTCGCCTGAATGTTAGCCTTACCGTAGCTGACCGCGGTAACCTGACCCTTTTTGACGGTGGCTACCTTATAGTTGGACGTTTTCCATTCAGCTTGGGTTGTAACATCCTTTTCTTTGCCATCACTGGATTTAACTACAATCGCAATCGTTTTTTGATCCCCGGATTTTAGTGATAACGCAATGGCATCCGCTTCAATCTTTTGCGCTACGTCCACTTCTACCGTAAACGTAATGGTTTGCTTGCCATATGAAGCCGTGACCGTTGCCTTACCGCTTGCATTCGCTTTAATCAAACCTTCGCTAACTTCAACTACTTTTACATTACTAGTAGTCCAAGTGGCGTCCTTGGTTACGTCTGTTTTTGTGCCACCACTCTTAACGCCTGTTACTTTCAGTTGCTTTGTTTCCTGAGCACCAAGCGCAATCACACGCGAGTCTGTTTCCAGACGGTCCACAAGGCCCACTTGTACGTTTATTGTCAGTTTTTTGCCGTTATAGGTCGCTGTAATAACCGCTTTACCGGCTGCTTTACCCGTAATCGTTCCTTTGGACACAGAAGCAATATCTTCCGCGCTTGAAGCCCACTCCGCATCCTGTGTCACGTCTTCCTTGCGTCCATCCGCATAAGTAGCCGTCAGAGTTGCAGTATAGTCCTCATTAATATCAATCGTTGCCGTTTTGGAAGACAAAGACAGATCACCAGGCACATTTACGGATACTGTAGCTGTAGCTGTTTTGCCGCCATAAGAAGCTGTGATCGTAGCCTCACCTGTTTTATAACCTGTGACTTCCCCCGCGCTGACAAAAGCGATATCTTCATTGCTGGATTTCCACTCTGCCTTACTTGTGATATCTTCTTCCGTACCTGTTACGTACGTTGCAGTCAGCTTGAGCTTTTTGGATTCCTTGGCGTTCAAGCTCAGCTTGTCCTCGCTCAAATCCAGAAATCTAGAGGTTTCGACATCTGTCTTGATCGAAACTGTCTTATCTCCATACTTAGCAGTCACTGTAGCTGAACCCGCTCCAATGGCCATAATCGTTCCTTTATTCACCGTTGCAACTTTTTCATCGCTTGATGCCCAAGTAGCTTTATCTGTGATATCCGTTACTGTTCCATCCGGGTAGACAGCAGATACCTGAATTTTTTTAGATTCATCCAAACGGAGGAAAATATTGGTTTCGCTGGCTTTCAGCTTATTCGTCTGATCTACATCCACCGCAATCGTAGCGGACATCGTGCCATATTTACCTGTGATCGTCGCCTTACCCGCGCTATAGCCGGTAATAGTGCCTTTCAGTACATCTGCCACAGCTGCATTGCTGGAGCTCCACTCAGCAGACTCTGTCACGTCCTGTACCGATCCATCCGGGAACGTTGCTGTCAATTTAACCTTCTCTGTATCCTTCAACAAAAGAGAAACCTCTGATGAACTGACATCGAGACGTTTAACCTGCTCTACCTGTACAGCAATCGTTACAGTCTGTTGACCATAAACAGCCTTAATATTAGCTGTACCTGCTCCCTGAGCAGTAACCAATCCGTTAACTACAGTCGCTACCTTTTGGTTATCCGAGGTCCAGGTCGCATCACCTGAAACCTGAGCTGTCGTATTATCACTATAAGTCGCTGTCAAATCAATCTGTCCTGTGCCGCTCGAACGTAAGTTCAGGCTTTGCACATTGGATGTAAGCGCCTTAACCTTTTTCGTAACATGTACCTGAACCGATTGTACCTTCTCTTTATAGGTCGCTACCACGGTCGCTTCCCCTTCAGCTTTGGCTGAAACCGTACCGTTATACACTGTAGCGATAGCTGTATTATCACTTTTCCAATCCGTGCTTACGGTTACATTCGAGGTCGTCCCATCGCTAAAAACAGCTGTAGCCGTCAGCGCAGCCGTATCTCCCTGCTGCAAAGTTACCTCGTTAGAGGAAAGGACAATCTTGGAAAGCACCGCATCTGCTGCAGATGCAAACCCTGCATATGATGTAAAACTTGAAATCAGGATGACCAACGCCAGAAATCCGGACCATCTATTCTTCAAAATCTAATTCCCTCCCATTTCAATGCTAAAAATTGAGGATTTCGCAAAATCCCTACACCTACGTTTTATGTCGTCATATGGAAAAGAATAGTTTAGACTTTAAAGAAAATTTGGTCCTTATTAACTAGAATCGGTACTTTTACAGACAGCTATAAGCTGCTGCACGTATTCTCAAATGGTGATACTCTTCCATATTGGGATCAAGCTGATGCATATAAACGACGGAGAACTGTTCGCTCGGATCTATAGAAACCCATGTGCCTGCCATTCCCGTCCAGCCAAATTCCCCAATCGAGCTGTTTGCATGACCAGCCGCTTTATCCATTAACGTACGCACGCCCAGTCCATAGCCATAACCTGTATGGTATGAATTGGTGAAATCCGATAGTTGGGCTGTACTCAGATGATTTGTGCGCATTAAATCAATGGTTTTTCTCCCCAATAGCCTCACACCGTCTACCATGCCGCCATTTGACAACATTTGTGAAAATGTCAGGTATTCTTTGACTGTCGAATATAAGCCTGCGCCTCCACCTTCATATATAGCATCTGGCTGATGATGTTCATCCAAGAAACCTTCAATTTTTTCAAGTTTTCCGGCGTCTGTCCGTTGATACATGGAGGCCATCCGCGATTCAATATCTCCACGATAACGGTAACCTGTATTGTTCATTCCAAGTGGATCAAAGATTTCATCCTTCAAAAATTGTCCTAATGATTTACCTGAAATGACTTCAATTAGACCTGCAACAAGATCATGTCCATATCCGTATAACCATCGTGTTCCCGGTTCAAATGCAAGCGGAACTTTAGAAAGCGCTTTAATTTCTGTACGCAGGTCATATTTCCCTTGCTTTTCCTTTAAAGCTGTAATGATCTTGTGCATAGCTTTTCCTGTTTCTGAAAACTCGGAAGCATAAGGAAGCCCCGCACTCATATTGAATATATGCTTAATTAAAATAGGGTTATCCGCCTTATCCATGTAGGTGTACCCGTTAGGAGCAGTTTTGAATACATACGAATCACGATACTCAGGTAAATATTCATACAAAGGCTCATTCAATAAAAATTGTCCGCGTTCGTACAGCATAAGGGCAGCCGCGCATACAACAACCTTTGTCATGGAAAACAGGCGATACACGGTATCTTCAGTAATCGGTTTCCGAGTTTCCACATCAGCATATCCATGATAACCTTCATACAACACTTGACCATTTTGTGCAATGGCACAACCACACCCTGCCGGTCCATTCGCTAAGAATCGTTGCAATAGCTGATCTACCTTGTCAAAACGAGACATTTTCATCCCTCCTATTTTCCTTCAAAAGAAACAAGCTTCCCCTCACGCTCTAATTCCTGTTCCAACAAGCTCAACCTGACTCCTTGTAAGCGCTTATTCCCTTGCATTTATTTTAACGGTAAACTGAGCAATTACAAAGATGATTTATCATAATTAGATAGCTTTATACCAACAACTCTGCCACCGTCTCTTTCCAGCGATTGATCACCGATTCCGGCTCCTTGAGGCGAATTGTGACACCTGTCAAGATATCCGCATATTGGGCCGAATCTTCTCTAGCTGCGAAAACCCGTGCCGCAAATCGCTCACGCACATGCTTGGCTTCATGCAAAGCGGGCAGATGTTCCAGCGACAACCGCACATAATGCGCCTTTCCCCCGGTGAACACCGCAAGTGTCGCCTTCCCCGTACGGATCATGTTGCCCGTCGTGGTCGTACCGGGCCACAGTGCCAGACGCAGATTTTTCTCGTCCAGCGCTACAATCTCACCCACACTAATCATCGCTATGTGCGGCCACTGATCTTCCGTAACCGTCAACAGCATCATTGCTTCCTGTTGCTTGTGCTCCAACTCCTTGCCGTTCAGCAGCGTGAACAGTTCCTTACCGATCCTTGGCGTCTGCATGAAGTATAATCCCCTTTATATTTAGTCTATGACTTCAAAATACCATAATTTACGGCTACTTACGAACGACCCTATATCCGCTCTGGAATAGGAGGAACATGAGCAGCATCCGGAATATCTTGGGGGTTTACCTTGAACGCCGATTTATACTTTGCTGGATCAGTAATGCTATCCGGTTCTGAGGTTCGCCATGTGAACAGGCATACAGGGCACAACAAAACCTCCCAGGCACCTTTAACCGGCGAATGGGAAACGACTTCTGAACGATTGGACTCACAACGGGGACAAATATGCATCTGTCAGCACTCCTTTAAATTTTCTTTGTTTTTAAAAATATTTAGCGAAGCATTTGGCTCAACTTTTTCTCCCATTCCGCTACACCCAGCGGGGAATCGAGCGGCTGCGAGTAATGGCCTCTAATATCCGGTGCTACAGGTGTCGTCGCATCCAGTATCATTTTGTGCGTCATACCTGCCGGATCAGAGCCGGGGTCAAGCGGTAAAATAGACAAGCCAGGAACAATGACAGCATCATGCTTTGGATGAAGCTTGGTGGATAAAGCCCACATGACTTGCGGCAGATTGAACGGATCGACCTCCTCGTCCACCACAATCACCAGCTTGCAATACCCCAATCCATGCGGAGTCGTTAACGCACGCATTCCCACAGCCTTCGCAAAGCCGCCATACCGGGTTTTCGTGGAAATAATAGCGACCAGCCCATGCGTATACATGGCATTAACAGCTACGATTTCATTAGGAAAAGCATCCTTAAGCTGCTGAAACAACGGTACACTTGTATTCACACCGATCATATAATCCGTTTCCGTCCAAGGCATCCCGATGTACAGATGCTCAAAGATAGGCTGTTTGCGGTGATATACACGATTAATCTGAATGACTGGCATCGCGCGACCGCCGGAATAGTGACCTGTGAATTCACCGAATGGACCTTCATACTCACGTTCACCTGCTAACACTTCGCCTTCCAAAATGACCTCGGCTCCCCAAGGCAGATCCAGATCTGCATCCTTCGCTTTGACCACACGATAAGGCTCGCCCTGAATGGCGCCCGCCATCTCATATTCGGATTGATCGTACAGCAGTGGCGTAGAAGCAGCCGTTGTAATCACAGGCTCACATCCGAGGGCAATAGCCACCTTCAGATTTTCGCCACGCTCCTCAGCCTGACGGATATGGATCGCAATATCATGCTGTGGTACAGGCTGGATGCCCAAACGGTTCTTGCCTTTCACCTGCATCCGGTATAAGCCGACATTTTGCTTACCGTAGGTGTCCGGGTCATCCAGATCGCGTGAAATTAGAATTGCTTTATCCAAATAAAACCCTCCGTCCCCCTGATTCAAACGAAACAACGGCAAAATATCAAACAAATTAATATTCTCCGTAATTTCGACTTCATGAAAAGGAGCGGCTTCTTCCCGCTTCACGGGCACCGGAAATTGTTCATAGCGTCTGGCAAATTCAAAAAACTGCTCCTTGAGCGGCGTATTTTTGGGCATTCCCATCATGAGGGCATGATTGGGCCAGGAGCCCATCACATTCATTGCAATACGAGCATCCGTATATCCATAGATGTTGTTGAAAAAGAGAGCAGGCGTCTTATCTCCAAGATTGTTTAATGCTCTGTTAGCTGCTGCGAGGTCCGGCTCCGGCTTTACCTCATCGCTGATCGTGAGTAATTGTCCCTCCTTTTCCAAGGTGTGTAGAAAATCGCGAAAGTCTTTATAAGCCATCATTCATTCTCCTTCGTCTTTCGATTTCTCAATTCTGGTGCAGCCTGGAGTCATTCTGCTTCATCCCATCCCAGCGTTTGGCTGCGGTTGTGACAATACCGAACTGATCCAATGCGCGAAAAACAATATGATCCACTAATTCCTCGATACTTGCAGGATGATTATAAAAGGCAGGCATCGGCGGCAGGATCATCACGCCCATACGTGACAGCTCCAGCATATTTTCCAGATGGATACTGCTTAATGGTGTTTCTCTGGTCATGAGCAGCAGCTTCTTTCGCTCCTTCAGTATCACATCCGCTGATCGGGTAAGCAGGTTGTCCGCCATACCGATACGAATAGAGGCAAGAGTCTTCATACTGCAAGGAGCGACGACCATACCATCTACCCGGAAGGAGCCGCTAGAAATACGTGCGGCCTGATCCTTATACGAGTAGACTGCATCCGCCATTGCCTTCACATCCTTCACCGTGTAGCCTGTCTCATAGGGAATGTTGGCAATAGCCCACGGGGATAGCACCAGATGGCTTTGGACTCCAGCCTCCCGTAATTTTTGCAATATACGGATACCAAAGATTGACCCTGTCGCTCCCGATATTCCTACAATGATTTTCTTCATATGTCCCCTCCTTCCATCCCATCGTTTTATGTTCGCCCATGCATTACTGTCAAAAATTATACGCCCGTTCCCTGCACACGAAAAATATATATAATATATGTAATGCATACTTTAAAAGTATTCAAATCGAAGCGTTGTTTAGAAATGAGGAGGAATCCCCAGTGGACTTGAAGCATCTGCAATACTTTTGCGTCATCGTGGAGGAAGGGCAAATCACCAAGGCCGCCAGAACGCTCAACATGGCCCAGCCTCCACTGAGTCAACAACTCAAAAATATGGAGGACGAGCTTGGTGTAAAGCTGATTTACCGTGAAGGAAAGAAGTGGGAAGTTACCGAGGCCGGATATACACTGTATACACGCGCCAAAAGATTATTGGCTGAAATGGAGGACACCTGTAGAGAAATTGGGGAGTTTGAAAACAGAGTAATCGGCACACTTGCCATAGGCACGTCATCCGCCTGTATGTCTCTGATTACTGAACAACTCAGTCACTTTCATCAGGTTTATCCAGAGGTATACGTTAAAATAGGACACGGAGACACACATCATCTGGAAGAGCTGCTGCATCAAAATAAAGTCGATCTGGCCCTGCTGCTGCTTCCGGTAGACGACAAATCGTACCATACGATTGAACTGGAGGGCGTTTCTTTTGTTGCGGTTCTTCCGTGTGAATGGGCAGATCGCCATCCCAGTGGGGAAATTACATTACAGGAAGCTGCCAGCTATGACCTCTTGTTGGGACGCCGAACAGAAGGATACGGACTATACGAAACCGTCATCCGCAAATTTCAGGAACACCATCTTATTCCGCGCGTCGTATTGGACTGTCCAGAAATATCGACCATTCTCTCGCTCGTTTCCACAGGCATGGGAATTACCATTATTCCAGACGCTGGCTTGGGACAAGAATACGGGGACAGATTTCGCACACTCTCCATTAAGGAGCCATTCCCTTTCACACAGCCTGCCGTCGTATGGCGCAAGGATCGTTATTTATCCAATGCAGCTCGCAAATTTGTTGAACTGCTACAAGCTGGAGACACGAAAAAGACTGTTCCCGAGTAGATGCTCTACCGCTCTACTCCTGAAACAGTCTGATGCTGTATGAACTTCCTTCATTCGGTCGTTGATACCAACTTATTTAACTCCTTGATGCCGATACTCGGTCGGAGTCATTCCACATTTGCGCCGAAATACCTGTGTAAAATGCCTCATATCTTGATATCCAATCCGCTCGGAAATATCAGCCAGCCGTAGATGAGGATCATTTAGCAGCCGCTTTGCCTCTTCCATACGCAATGAAATAACGTAATCCTTATAGCCTTGTCCCGTCTTTTGCTTGAATAACTGGCTGAAATACACCGGATTTAAAAATACGATTGAGGCCACTTTTTCCAGTGACAGCTCCTCTGTAAAGTGTGCCCGAATATATTGCAATGCTACATCAACCGTATGCATACCCTTGCGGAGGCATTCTCCTGTATCCGCTGCTGCGGCTGCAATCTCCTCTGGTGTTCGTCTTAGTCGCGCTACCTCTTCAGGTATGGATGAGAAATTGTGGTGAACACCTGAACGTGTAATTTGCAGAGGCACCCTGACATAACGCTTCAAATGGGATTCAAGCAACGTCTCTAGCCGTGCAGCCTCTGCTTCATCCCTTAACCTTGCAATCCCCAGCAGACTATGGCGGTCTAGACTAACGACAAAGCCGCTGCCTCCAGCCTCAATGAGCTCGGACAGTACATTTTCAATCATAAAATGCTCCAAATGCGTCTGCTTGTGGTCAGGTTCCATGCGAACCATAAAAAGATGGAATTCTGGATAATTTTCGACGAAGGGCTGTATATCCAGCTTACCTGTATCCAATCCGAGTGCATAACGCTGGAAAACAGCTTCACGCAAATAAACCATATTGGATTTAAGAAGCCTGCCCTCGTTTGCCTGTTGCGAGGCCACAAGGGCTTCGGCTGCTAACACTTCAATGCATTCCAGTAGCTTCTTTTTACCGATCGGCTTTAACAGGTAGTCTTTGGCACCCAGCTTTACTGCTCTTTGCGCATATTGGAAGTCGGAATGGGCCGAAATGACAACCCACTGCAGATGAGGATGCTTTCGCTTGGAAATACGCATGAATTCCAGACCATCCATACCGGGCATCAGGATATCAGTTAACACAATATCTACAGGATGCTCCGCCAGAATGCCTGCTGCTTCCTCGGTGGAAGCAGCGAGATGAATGCCGCAGGTTGGTAGTGCTTGGCCAATAGTACGCCGAATCCCCTGTCGAATCATATTCTCATCGTCAGCTATCAGAATATTCATGTTTCTCCTCCTTCTGTGGCAGAGGCACACTTACAGTGACTGTCGTTCCGGCCCCTGGTGCGCTGGAGATCCGTAGGCCGTACTCTTCTCCGAACATGTGCCGTAGCCGTAAATTTAGGTTTTGCAGGCCGATGCCTCCCGCCTGCCCGCTGCCCGCCTGTTTGCCGGGTTCTGCCAAAGCGACCTGGACCACCCCCCATCGTTCATATTCCATCCCTACACCGTTGTCGATGATGTGCAGGCTCAATACACCGCCATACTCCTCCGCTCTGACGAGCAGTGTGCCAACTGTATCTGCATGAAGAGGCTCCAGCCCATGTTTCACCGCATTTTCAATCAACGGCTGTAAGGTCATTTTAGGTAAACGGATATCCAGCCATCGTTCTTCAATGTGGACGTCAACAGATAGCCTGCCCTCCAGCCGAGCTTGAATAATGGTGAGGTAGTGGCCGACCTGCTCTACTTCTTCCCGTAGGCTTACATCGGCTCCCTCTTCCCAGTGACTGCTGTAACGAAACATATGGGATAAGGAGAGAACCACCTCACCAAGCTGATCCTGTCCCTTTTCATCCAGCATCCAATAGATCATATCCAGTGTATTGTACAAAAAATGCGGATTAACCTGCGTCTGTAGAGCGTGCAGCTCTGCATTTTTTTCGCTGACCGATGATATACGCACTAACTCAATCAGTTCTGCAATCTGTCTTACCATATGGTTGAAAGAAGTAGCCAACTGGTTGATTTCTTCATAGGATTCGATGTTTACCGTGTGGCGGAAATTGCCTGTCTCTACCCGTTTCATTTCCCGAATAACTCGTTTGAGCGGAAGGGAGATGCCCCTGGAGACGATAGACGCAATTAGCGCCGACACCATAATGAGTATAGGTGCCACGATAAATAAGTACCTTTGAGTTTGAGCCAGTTCCACATTCAGATCCTCGCTGGGTGTCACACTAATCACCGACCAATCGGCAAACGGAAGTTTGGAAGCGATTACAACTTTCTCATTATTCCGATCTACAATTACATCCTCCTCCGGGACCTGTGGCTCTAGATTTCGCAAATCTGGTGGTGGATCAGAAGAAGTAGCCGATACAATTCGATTTTCATGGCCCAACAGATAGACCTGACTATTAGTGCTCAGCCGTAAATTGTGGAGAGCGGACAATATTGAACGCGGTTCAGCCTCAAATAGAACAATACCAATCGGCTTGTGTTCATCCAGATCATAGAGCTGCCGTCCAAATGCAAACACAGGCCTGGTTTCCACTTGGTCGATGACAGAGTGAGGATAAACACCCAGCCATGCAATTTTGCCTGCCGACCTTCGAATTTCCCTGTACCATTCCGTATGCTCGTAATGAGTATCAATGACATTCATGTAATTCCCATAATTGTATACCTTACCTGTGTCTGTGATGACATGAATGCCGATTAGATCCTCGCGCGAATAGTAGATGGCTCCAAGGATATTCGTAATCGTACGTTCGTTGATGTAATTGACAGCAGGTAAATCACTATGATCTGTCGTCAGCAGACGAACCAAATCCATATTGTTGCTGATCGACTTGGAGAGACTGTTATAGCTGTCGAGCAGCAATTCGAACAGACCTGCTGTCTGAGATACATTTTTACGCGCAAGCTCACTGATCTTATCATGGAACTGCACCGTAGTACGGTTGTAAAATAATAGACTGACCGCCAGCACAATGCTGGACATGCTCAATAGGAACAGAACAAACAAGCGGTATTGAATGGATTGAAAACGGCGCATCATACCTCTGTGCGCTCCTTTCGCATCGGCCGCCTATCCTTTAACCGCTCCTGCAACCATGCCCTTGGTGATTTTTTCGGACAGGACAAAATAAATAATAATGACTGGTAAGGCCCCCATGACTAAAAAAGCACCAATGTTGCCATAATTCACAGAATACTGGCTGACGAACGTATATACGCCGAAAGGGAGCGTTTTTAGCTTTTCGGACGAGATAAAGGTGGCAGCCATAATGTATTCATTCCAAATATTAATGAAGGTTAAAATACACACTGTCATGATAGGCGGAATCGAGATGGGTAAGATTACACTGCGGAAGATACGATAGATGCTCGCTCCGTCAATGTAGGCGGATTCTTCAATTTCGTGGGGAATGGACCGCATAAAGCCGGATAGGATGAAGACCGCAATCGGTGTCTGAAAAGCAATGTAGGGTAAAATCAGCGAGAAATACGTATTCAGAATATGGACGTTTTTAAACATCACCATCAGCGGTAGCAGTGTAGCTTGCATGGGGATCATCATCCCGACCAAAAACAATGTCAGCACAACAGCCCCGAAACGCCAGCGAAAACGTGTAATTGCATAAGCAGTCATCGAGCTTAATACAATGACAAAAATCATTGTAACCCCGGTCACCAGCACACTGTTTCCTAAATAACGCAAGTAGCTCCCTGATTCATAGGCTTCCTGGTAGTTGTGCCACTGGGGCACTTGAGGGAGTGCAAAGAAGCTTGAACTTAATATCTCTTCATTCGTCTTCAACGAATAGGTCAGCAGCCAAAAGAGTGGATACAGCTGGGTGACCACTAAGAAGGCCAACAGGGAGAAAACCCCCATTTTTTTCAAAGCGTTCAACAGTCCCATCCCCTTTAGCTTACCTTATTTTCGATTCGTTTGAAAACAAAATTTATCACAATTGTAAATGACAAGCAGATTACTACGAGAAACGAAGCCAATGCACTGCCATACCCGTATTTCATAGATAAAAAGGACATATTGTACATATACGTGGATACTGTATCCGTCGCATGGGCTGGTCCTCCACCCGTCATCACCCAGATCAAATCAAACGATTGCAAGGACCCGATAAAGGCTAATACAATAGATATTTTGAAAATAGGCACAATGAGCGGCAACGTAATGTAACGGTCTGCTTTGAATCCTTCTGCCCCATCAATTTTAGCTGCTTCATACAGCTCATTGGGTATGTTTTGTACCCCAGTAAACTGGATAAGCAAATGGTAGCCAAAATATTGCCACAACGATACAAAATATAGAGCATACATTGCTATCTGCGGTTCTGTCAGCCAAGAGCGTGTCCAGCTTTCCAGTCCGACCGCCATCAATATACCGTTCAGCATCCCACCCATCGAGGCCGGATTATAGATCGTTTTCCACAACTGCCCGATAATGACCACCGATAGAATGACCGGCAGAAAATACATCGTTACCAATGTATTTGCCTTACGCACATAACGATTGAGTAAAATGGCCAGCAGCAGACAGAATGGAATTTCCAGCATGGAAAATACAGCGAACATCATCGTCCGCTTCACGGACGGCCAGAACACTGGATCGGCTGTAAAAATTCGTTTGAAATTAGCCAGCCCCACAAACTTCGCCTCTGCAATTCCGTTCCAATCCAGCAACCCGCAATACACAGATACCAGAATCGGAACAAATACCATACAGGTATACAGCAACAGGCAGGGCAGCACGAAAACGGCAATCGTGCGTGCCGGCACCTTCAGTACATTCATGCTCTAATCTCCTTTGTGTTGATTCGGAGTATCTTCTGGGGATGCTTAACCATATGTGATTCCGAATCAGGGAAGGGTACTTTCGCTCCCTCCCCTAGAGTCCGCTACTTCAGGATTTTTGCAAAATTCGATTTCAGTCGCTCCAAAGCGCAATATCTAAACGAACTAGGCTATTTCGAGCTATACATTGTTCATTGGAAGTCGCTTATTGGATGTTTGCAAAATCCTCACTTATTTATTGGCTTCAAAAGTGTTCTGATGTTCCTTCGCAACTTGCGCAGAGTCTTCTTGTTGCACAAACAGGTTTTGAATGCTACTCAGATGCGCCTGCGCAATAGCCGGATTCATCGTATTATCAAAAGCAAGGTCCCCTCCTTTTACATTTTTGAACAGCTCATTGAGACTAATGGCTAACTCGGAATAACCCGCTTCCTTCAGATCGCCTTTCATTTTCTGACCGCTGCCAATTGCATTCTTCAGATCAAACTGAATCTTGGGCATCTCTGTAATAAAATAGTGCAGAAAGTCCTTCGTCTCCTGTAAATGTTCACTATTCGCAGATACCGCAAACGCGCTACCCGGCGCAATGACATACTCATTCACATTCCCTTTGCCATTCACCGTAGGGAATTGAAACGCTCCGACCTTACCCGCTACCGGGGAGGCATCAATAGAACCTGTTTCCCAGGTGCCCATAATATACATCGCAGCTTTCCCTGTTTTAAAAATATTACCGCCTGCATTATAGTCAATAGATGTAGCTCCATCAGGGAAAGCCCCGGCCTGCACCAATTCCTGAAATGCATCCACAGCTTCCACAAAAGCCGGGTCGTTAAACGTCTTTTTGCCATCCAGCACATCATTGAGGAAATTTGGTCCTTCATTTGTACGCAACAGAATATTCATAAAAAGGAGGGAACCGGTCCATGAATCCTTTTCCCCAATAGCAATTGGAGTAATTCCCTTTGCCTTCAGTGTCTTCACCGTTGTTATCAGCTCATCAAAGGTGGTCGGCAACTTTTGAATTCCCGCCTGCTCGAACAGTTCTTTATTGTAAAAGACCACTTCTATATTGTTACCATCCGGAAAAGCGTAAAGCTTATCATCGAAGCTATAGTAATTAAGAAGGCCATCCTGAAACGTATCTTTTAACCCCTCTTTATCAGCTACATCATTTAATGGTGCCAGTAGCCCAGCATCTACGAATGGCTTCATCTGTGCAGCCGGATTTACAATCGTAATATCCGGTACTTCCTTCGCTGCTGCTTGTGTTTTCAGCTTGAGCTTTTGCTGATCTGTATTTAGCGAATCCAATTCAATTTTGACATGAGGATGATCCTGCTCGTATTGACTTACAATCTGCTTTATCATTTTGTATGAAGGGGTGCTCGGATCAGGATTGATGTTTTGAAAGGTAATCGTCACATCCTTCGTTACATTGCCTCCACCCTTTTCCCCTGAATTTCCCGGACTTGCGCTCTGTCCGTTATTACAAGCTGCCAGCGTCAATGCCAAGGCGCCCGCCGCCACAACGGCAAACGCTTTCATTTTTACTCTGCTCATGTTCCTTTTCCTCCTCTGGTTGAAGCATTGCGCAATTTATCCCCCTAGTCGGTGGACACTCAATGCCCGCTTGTTCTTTTCATTATGTTACATAGAAAAGACGTGAACAATGCGTGAACTTAAGGAGAAGGGTTTGTTTTTTTAAGCCCTCATTTGCGTGCTTCAAAATTCATTCATATCATAACTTGCAATTTATCTAGAAGACAGGCATAATATGAATAAGATCTTTATTTGATAATGATTATCATTATTAAATGATAAATACACATAGACTTTAAAGGAGGCAGGACCGCAGTGAAAGAAGCTTTTAGTAAAACCTCCCTGCATATCGATGATTATTTGGATCTTCTCAATCTTGCCGTACAAGTCGGAGATACAAAGTGGCAAAAGGAAATTACCCGTAAACTTCAAGCCTTAAGTGTCCTCCAGACAGAAGAGGTTGAAATAGATTAACATCGCACAATGCTGGATCTCAGTTGAAACAGCACGTCAAGCAGCACTATACAAGGAACAACCGGAATATATTAGTGCTTTTAACCGAAGGCATGGCATGAGCCTTTCATGTGGACGATAAATAAATCGGTTATACAAAAAGAGCACAACCATTAAGGCTGTGCTCTTTTTTCTGTGCTTGGCGGCGTCCTACTCTCCCAGGACCCTGCGGTCCAAGTACCATCGGCGCTGGAGGGCTTAACGGTCGTGTTCGGGATGGGTACGTGTGGAACCCCTCCGCTATCGCCACCAAACATGAATTTGCCTCGCAAATTCCTTCGTAAGGTTATTCGGTTCATCACCGATCGTGTGAATGAATAGCCATACGCTTGTTGTATGTACTTCTACATACTTCCAAGGTTACACCCTGAAAACTGGATCCGAAACTTCATTGCGCCTTATCTTAGGATAAGCCCTCGACCGATTAGTATTGGTCAGCTCCATGCATTACTGCACTTCCACCCCCAACCTATCTACCTCGTCGTCTTCAAGGGGTCTTACTCATTGGGAAATCTCATCTTGAGGGGGGCTTCACGCTTAGATGCTTTCAGCGCTTATCCCTTCCGTACATAGCTACCCAGCGGTGCTCCTGGCGGAACAACTGGTACACCAGCGGTACGTCCATCCCGGTCCTCTCGTACTAAGGACAGCTCCTCTCAAATTTCCTACGCCCACGACAGATAGGGACCGAACTGTCTCACGACGTTCTGAACCCAGCTCGCGTACCGCTTTAATGGGCGAACAGCCCAACCCTTGGGACCTACTTCAGCCCCAGGATGCGATGAGCCGACATCGAGGTGCCAAACCTCCCCGTCGATGTGGACTCTTGGGGGAGATAAGCCTGTTATCCCCAGGGTAGCTTTTATCCGTTGAGCGATGGCCCTTCCATGCGGTACCACCGGATCACTAAGCCCGACTTTCGTCCCTGCTCGACTTGTAGGTCTCGCAGTCAAGCTCCCTTCTGCCTTTGCACTCTTCGAATGATTTCCAACCATTCTGAGGGAACCTTGGGGCGCCTCCGTTACTCTTTAGGAGGCGACCGCCCCAGTCAAACTGCCCACCTGACACTGTCCTCGTACCGGATCACGGTACCAAGTTAGAACCTAGATACGATCAGGGTGGTATCCCAAGGATGCCTCCCCTCAAGCTGGCGCTCAAGGCTCTACGGCTCCCACCTATCCTGTACAGATCGTACCCAAATTCAATATCAAGCTGCAGTAAAGCTCCATGGGGTCTTTCCGTCTTGTCGCGGGTAACCTGCATCTTCACAGGTATTAAAATTTCACCGGATCTCTCGTTGAGACAGCGCCCAAGTCGTTACGCCATTCGTGCGGGTCAGAATTTACCTGACAAGGAATTTCGCTACCTTAGGACCGTTATAGTTACGGCCGCCGTTTACTGGGGCTTCGGTTCATAGCTTCGCCCGAAGGCTTACCACTCCCCTTAACCTTCCAGCACCGGGCAGGCGTCAGCCCGTATACTTCGCCTTGCGGCTTCGCACAGACCTGTGTTTTTGCTAAACAGTCGCTTGGGCCTTTTCACTGCGGCCCCCTCGGGCTATTCACCCTACCGAGGCACCCCTTCTCCCGAAGTTACGGGGTCATTTTGCCGAGTTCCTTAACGAGAGTTCTTCCGCGCGCCTTAGAATTCTCTTCTCGCCTACCTGTGTCG